>JAOPVF010000364.1 GCA_025963195.1 Mycobacterium sp.
TCGACATCCACCCCTGGAATGCTAGTAGCGTCTGTTGCATGGTGGCCCAGCCGGAACCGTTGGTCACGGGCGACGCCGTGGTTCTCGACGTTCAGATCGCGCAGCTGCCCATCCGCGCGGTGTCGGCGTTCATCGACCTCACCGTCGTGTTCATCGCCTACGTCCTCGGCATCGTGTTGTGGGCGGTCACGTTGTCCGATCTGGACACCGCGGCGTCGGCGGCCATTCTGATTATCTTCACGGTGCTGGCGACCGTCGGGTATCCGGTCGTCTTCGAGACCGCGACGCGTGGCCGTTCCCTCGGCAAGATGGCAATGGGCCTGCGCGTGGTCTCCGACGACGGAGGGCCGGAACGCTTCCGGCAGGCGCTGTTTCGCGGGCTTTCCGGCTTCGTGGAATTCTGGATATTGGCCGGCGGCCCCGCGGTGATCTGCAGCATGGTGTCGTCCAAGGGCAAGCGTGTCGGCGACGTGTTCGCAGGCACCATGGTGATCAGCGAACGCGCCCCAACGCTCGGCCCGCCGCCTCAGATGCCGGCGTCGATGGCGTGGTGGGCGTCGTCGCTGCAGCTGTCCGGTCTGGCCCCCGAGACCGCAGAGCGGGCCCGCCAGTTCCTCTCGAGGGCTACGCAATTGGACCCAGGCATGCGGGACCAGATCGCCTACCGGGTCTGCTCCGAGGTCGTCGCGCAGATTTCTCCTCCGCCTCCACCGGGCACGCCCCCGCAGTTGGTGCTGGCCGCGGTGCTGGCCGAGCGGCACCACAGGGAGTTGGCCCGACTGCAGCGTTTTTCCCCCGTCGCTTCGCTCGCCCCGCGGGCGACGTCCGTCGCCCCTCCTCCGCAGTGGGCCGCAACGCCAGTGCAATCGACCCCGCCACCACCACCACCACAATGGGGCCCGCCGCCAGGGCCGGGGTATCAGCAGCCGGTCTCGCCAAGTACGTCAACCGATTCCGGCGGGTTCACACCGCCGAGCTAACCAAAATGGGACATCAGTGTCCCATTTTGGAGGATTTGTGCTATATTTAGGCACATGTCGGTATCGAATGATGGTGGCCCGCGTTCGCGGACCCGCAAGGCGATCCTCGACGCAGCGATGTCGGTGCTCGCAACCAACCCGGTCGCCTCACTTGCCGACATCGCGACCGCCGCCGACGTCGGCCGCAGCACGTTGCACCGATACTTCGCTGAGCGCTCGGACCTTTTGCGGGCGCTCGCCCGGCACGTACACGAGCTGAGCAACGCCGCGATCGAACACGCCGAACCCGACTGCGGACCCCCGGTCGAGGCGTTGCGCCGCGTCGTGGAGTGCCAGCTCGATCTCGGGCCGATCATCCCGTTCGTCTTCAACGAGCCATCGATCCTCGCCGACCCGGAACTGGCAGCGCTGCTCGACACCGGAGACGAGGCGATCGTCGACGTGCTCAACCGGGTGTCGACTCGGGGATCGGCCGGTCCACCCGACTGGCCACGGTTGGTGTTTTGGGCCCTGCTGTCGGCCGGTTACGACGCAGTCAAGCGCAACAGCGCCCCGCGCGTTCAGATCGTCGACGCCATCATGGCCAGCCTCACCGAGGGCACCATCAACCCGAAGCAACCTTGAACCAGACCGCTTTCAACCCTTCATGAATTCTAGGAGCTACATCATGTCGACCCGGGTCGACGCCATCCCGACGTCTGCCAGCACACCCCGCCGCGCATGGTTCGCGCTCGCGGTGTTGCTGCTGCCCGTGCTGCTGATCGCGGTCGACAACACCATCCTTGCCTTCGCATTGCCGAGCATCGCCCAGGACTTCACTCCGTCGGCGCCGACGCAGTTGTGGATCGTCGACGTGTACTCGTTGGTCCTGGCCACGCTGCTGGTGATGATGGGCAGCCTTGGCGACCGCATCGGCAGGCGCAGGATGCTGATGATCGGCGCCACCGGCTTCGCAGTGGTCTCAGCCGCAGCGGCGTTCGCCCCCAGCGCGGGTTATCTGGTGGCGGCAAGGGCCGTCTTGGGCATCTTCGGCGCCATGTTGATGCCATCGACGATGTCGCTGATCCGCAACATCTTCACCAACGCGTCGTCGCGCAGGCTTGCCATCGCCATCTGGGCGTCCTGCTTCACGGCGGGCTCGGCACTGGGCCCGATCGTTGGCGGCGTGCTGCTCGAGCACTTCCACTGGGGCGCCGTGTTTCTCGTTGCCGTCCCCATCCTGCTGCCACTGCTGGTGCTCGCACCGAAGCTGGTGCCGGAGTCGCGCGACCCGAGTCCGGGTCCGCTCGACCCGTTCAGCGTGCTGCTGTCATTGACGGCAATGTTGCCGCTCGTCTGGGCCATCAAGACGGCAGCCCACGACGGACTGTCGTGGGTCATCGGCGCTGCGCTGGCGGTCAGCGTCGGCTCTGGTGTTCTGTTCGTCCGACGCCAGAATCGCAGCGCCACACCGATGCTCGACATCAAACTGTTCGGTTACGCCCCGTTCTGGACGTCGATCTTGGCGAACTTCCTCTCCATCGTCGGACTCATCGGGTTCATCTTCTTCATCTCGCAACACCTCCAGCTGGTGCTCGGACTCAGCCCCTTGGCTGCCGGCCTGGTGACGCTGCCGGGCGCGGTGCTGTCGATGGTCGCGGGCATCGGGGTCGTGCGGTTGATGACGTGGTTCAAGCCGCACACGCTGATAGTGGTCGGACTCCTGCTGGTATCGGCCGGCTTTGGGATGATCCTGCTGTTCCGCCACGATCTGACGGTGGTCGCGGTGGTGGTGTCGTTCATCGTGCTCGAACTCGGCGTCGGCATCTCGCAGACCATCACCAACGACACCATCGTCGCGTCCGTGCCCGCCGCCAAGTCCGGGGCGGCATCCGCGGTGTCGGAGACGGCCTACGAGCTCGGTGCCGTCGTCGGGACCGCGACGCTTGGCACCATCTTCACGGCGTTCTACCGGGCCAACGTGGAAGTACCGCCGGGTCTTTCGCCGAAGGATGCAGCCAACGCCGCGGAGAGCATCGGCGGCGCCACTTCGGTGGCCCAGCACGTCTCTACCGGTGTCGCCGAACGGCTGCTCGACTCTGCCCGCACCGCGTTCGACTCGGGCATCGCGCCGACCGCGACGATTGCGGGGTTGTTGACCCTGATCGCTGCCGCAGTCGTGGCCATCGTATTGAGGGACGTCAGCGGTACAGAAGGCCGATCAACATCAGCGCGGCCGCGACGAACCCGGTCACGGTCCGTACGTGGTTCCACGCCGTCCACGTCGACAGGTAGGCCTGCCACTCCCGCGCCGCGTCGGCGACCGACAGACCGGCGGGATCGACGCCGTCGAGATGATTGTTCAGCGGGACGTTGAACGCCATCGTGATGACCGCGGCGAGGACACCGAAGACCGCGCCGACCAACGAGTACCAGCTGCCCGGCTGGTGAAGCTGAACCGCGGCGGTGATGCCCAACGCCGCGGCAAGCACGGCTGCACCGAAGTACACCAGCAGGAACGCACGGCTCGTGTTCGCCACCGCGTTGATGCCTCGCATGGCGGTGATTGCCTGGACGGGGCCGGTCCGGTCCAGTCCGCCCATGACGAAGGTCGAGAACACGTACATCATTCCCGCCGCGGCGGCGCTGCTGATCGCGGCGATGATGGTCAGGATGTCGACGGGGATGATGTTCATGCCTCGTAGTAAACCGCCGCAAACCGAGACGATCCATCGCTTTCCGTCTCGAGAGCATGTCTGATCGTCTAGCATTCCGCGCGTGGATGCGGTCGTTGGGTTGCTCGACGGGGTTCGGGCCCGCGGCGCCTTCGTGCTCAGGATGAAGATGGAACCGCCGTGGTCGATGAGCATCCGGGACGAGGCTTTGACGCTCATCTGCCAGACGCGCGGCAGTGCCGCGATCGTCGGGGAGTCCAGCGGCACGACTTGGTTGAACCCAGGGGACGTCGCACTGGCGCGTGGCACCGAGTACTACCTGTTCGCCGACCATCCCGCCACGACGCCGATGGTCGTGATCCATCCGGGCCAGCGCTGCACGACGCTGTCGGGTGACGACCTCCGGTTCGAGATGTCGCTGGGTGTGCGGACGTGGGGCAACAGTGGGTCCGGTACGACGACGTCGGTGATCTGCGCCTACGAGGGCCGCAGTGAGGTCAGTCAGCGACTCCTGGCGGCGCTGCCCGCGGTGCTGGTGTTGCGCGCCGATGAATGGAACAGCCCACTCGTGGAGATGCTGGCCGAAGAGGCCGGGCTGGACGGGCCCGGTCAGGAGGCCTACCTGGACAGGCTGCTCGACGTCTTGCTGATCGCGGTGCTGCGCGCCTGGTTCGATCGCGGCGAGAACGCGCCGACGTGGTGGCACGCGGAGCGCGACCCGGTGGTGGGGCGTGCCCTCAAGCTCATCTACAACAATCCGAGCCATCCCTGGACGGTGGCGAATCTTGCTGCTGCAGTTGGCAATTCCCGCGCGGTGTTCGCGCGCCGGTTCACCGACCAGGTGGGCGAGCCCCCGATCGCGTTCCTGACCAGTTGGCGCCTTGCCATGGCCGCCGACATGCTGCGTTCCAGCCGCACCACGATTGCGGCCATCGCGCGGCAGGTGGGTTACGGCACGCCTTTCGCGTTGTCGAGCGCGTTCAAGCGCGCCTACGGTGTCAGCCCGAACACCTACCGCGCCGGCATGGGGGCGAGCGAAGCGACGGGGGATGACGGCCGCAACGGCCTAGCTCGGTGACTTTTGCGGCGCGCCGATGTCTCAACTACATGGCTGCACTCGAAGGCAAGACCGCATTGATCACCGGGGGTGCTCGCGGGCAGGGCCGGGCGCATGCGACGACGCTGGCCCGTGAAGGCGCCGACATCGTGGTGTGCGACGTCGTCGCTCCCGTGGACGAGGTGGACTACCCGCTGGCCACGCCGGCCGACCTCGAGCAGACGGTTCAGGCGGTGCAGTCACTCGGCAGGCGTTGTCTGGCGATCACGGCCGACGTCCGCGACCTGACGGCGATGCAGGACGTCGTCGCTCGGGCGATCACCACCTTCAACGGCATCGACGTGGTAATCGCCAACGCCGGGATCGCAAGCAGCGCCCCGATTGCAACGATGTCCGCGCAGCGCTGGCAGACCATGGTCGACGTCAACCTCACCGGCGTCTTCAACACGTTCCGCGCCGTCCTGCCGCACATGATCGGGCGTGGTGCGGGGCGACTCGTCGCCACGTCCTCGATCGTCGCGGGCACGGGGGCAACCAACTCCGGCCACTACGCGGCGGCCAAGGCCGGCGTCGTCGCACTGGTGAAGTCGGTGGCGTACGAGGTCGCCGAACACGGCATCACGGTCAACGCGGTGCTGCCCTCCGGGGTGAACACGCCGATGATCCACAACCCGGGGACATACCGGATGATCCGGCCGGATCTGGAGAATCCGAGCCGCGCCGACGTCGAGGAGATGTTCCAGCAGGGGCGCCCACGGCCCGGACTGCTGGAACCGGAGGACGTCGCGAACGCCGTGCTCTACCTGGTGTCGGACCAGGGCCGCTGCCAGACCGGCGAATCCATCATTTTGTCCAACGGATTGCAGTAGCGCGCAACGTCATTCGGCGTCGCCGTACTCGTCGAACCAATACGCCAGCTTGCCCCGCCGACTGACCGCGCGGAGCCGTCGTTCGGCAGCTGCCCGTGTCTTCGACGTGGTGACGATCAGCAGCTCATCACCGACCGCAATGCTGGTGTCGGGCAATGGGACGAACGTGTGCCCGTCGCGAATGATCAAGGTGATCACGCTCGGGTCGGGCAACCGGAGTTCGATGACCGTCACGTTGTGCAGCCGGGAGGACGGCCGCACCTTCAGCGTCAGCAGTTCGGCTTCGAGCACGTCGAGTGGCGCGGATTCCACCTGAATCTCGCGGGGCGAGTCACGCGGAATCAGCCCCAACCCGTGGGCAATCGGGCGAAGGCTAGGCCCCTGCACCAGGGTGAAGACCACCACCAGAAGGAACACGATGTTCAGCAGCCGATAGCTATCGGGCACGCCCGCCACGATCGGAAACGTCGCAAGGACGATGGGGACCGCGCCGCGCAGTCCGGCCCACGACAGAAACGTCTGCTCCCGCCACGGCACGCGGAACCCGGCCAGTGATCCGATGACCGACAGCGGCCTGGCGATCAGCAGCAGCACCAGACCGATGACGATCGCAGGCACCACATCGGCTGCCAGTGCGCTCGGATCCACCAGCAAGCCGAGCAGGACGAACAGGCCGATCTGAGCCAGCCAGCCGAGTCCCTCGGCGAAGGACCTGGTGGCCGACCGGTGGGGCAGCCCGGAGTTCGCGAGCACCACGGCGGCCAGATATGCGGCGATGAAACCGCTGGCATGCGCGGTGCCCGCGGCCGCGAACGCCACCATTCCCAACCCGAACGTCGCGATCGGGTAGAGCCCGGAGGCCGGTAGCGCGACCCGGCGAAGCGCCATCGCACCCAGGAAACCGAATGCGAGTCCGATCGCGCAGCCGGCGAGCAATTCGTACACGATGACGGCCACGGCACTCTCGGGTTCGAGCACGAACGGCATCGCGCTGAACATGAGCACGAGGATGACCGCGGGAGCGTCGTTGAACCCGGACTCCGCTTCGAGCAGGCCGGCGACCCGGCGTGGCAGGGGCAGCACGCGCAGGACCGAGAACACCGCGGCAGCGTCGGTGGAGGACACGATGGCTCCGAGGAGCAGCGACAGTTGCCAGTCCATGCCGAGCAGTAGGTGCGCGCCCGCGGCGGTGATCGCCGTGCTGATGAGGACGCCGACGGTGGCGAGGACGCCTGCAGGCGCCAGCACCCTGCGTACGTCGGCGAAACGGGTGGTCAATCCGCCCTCGACGAGGATCACCGCCAGCGCTACCGTGCCGATGTTGCGGGCCAGTTCGACGTTGTCGAACTCAAGGCCGAGCCCGTCCTCGCCGATGACGACACCGACCAGCAGGAACAGCAGCAGGCTGGGAAAACCGACGCGGGTCGCCACCCGGGTACCGACGATGCTGGCCAGCAGCACGAAGCCACCGACCAGCAATGCCAGATACAGCTGTTCCAAGCTCATTTCGTTCCTGCCCTCGGCGCGTGTGCTGCCAGTAAAACAGTGCGGCGTGGTCGGTGGGCCCTCGTGCCCGACCACGATGAGTCAAGATGGCTCGGTGGAGGAAGGGCAGCTGCGTGTTGCGATCGCCGGTGCGGGCAAGGTGGGCCGATCCGTCGCGCGGGAATTGCTGGACAACGGCCACAAGGTCCTGCTGATCGAACACCTGCGCGCGCACTACGAACCCGACTCGGTTCCCGAAGCGGATTGGTTGATTGCCGACGCATGCGAGCTGGCGTCATTGGAGGAAGCCGGTGTGCAGACGTGCGACGTCCTGATGGCGGCCACCGGTGACGACAAGGCCAACCTCGTGATCGGGCTGCTGGCCAAGTCCGAGTTCGGGGTGCCGCGGGTGGTCGCCAGGATCAACGACCTGAAGAACGAGTGGCTATTCACCAAGGGATGGGGCATCGACGTGGCCGTCTCGGCGCCGGGCGCCATGGTGGCAGGGGTGGAGGGCGCCATCGACGTTGGGCACGTCGTGCGCCTGATGGGGCTCGGACACGGGCAGGCCGACGTAGCGAAACTGACTCTGCCCGAGGACAACCCGCTCGTCGGCCGTCGGGCCGACGAGTTGGGGCTGCCTGTGAACACGGTATTGGTCACCGTGGTTCGCGGCAGCAGGGTCATCGTGCCCCAGCCGTCGGACGTGCTGGAAGCCGG
>JAOPVF010000009.1 GCA_025963195.1 Mycobacterium sp.
GGCCCCGGATTCAGGTTCAGACCCAGTGAGAAACCCCACCAAGGCATTGACCGTCGGGTACTGCCAGAAGTCCACCGGTGAAACCGGCCGGCCCAGCAACTCCGACAGCTCACCGGAGAGCACAACCATGTTGCGCGACCCCACTCCCAGATCGTGCATCGACGCCTCGAAGTCGATGTCGTCGGGACTGCGGCCGAGATTCATCACCAGATAGTCGACCAACCAGCGTCGAAGAGCGGCCTCGTCAAAAGCCGCCGTCACGCCGGGACCTCCAAACGGCTGAATTCGTCTTGTCGGTAACGCTCCGCGCAGGCCGAGCGCCGCACCTTGCCGCTGGTCGTGATGGGAATCGAACCGGGCGACACCAGAACCAGATCGGCCACCAGCACACTGTGCGACTTCGATATCGCCGAGGTGACTTCCCGCTTGACGGTGCGAAGCCTGTGCAGCGCCTCCTCCTCGGAGCCAGCCCGCGTCTTGAGTTCCACGATCGCCACTAGCTGCTCGCTCCGATCATCCGGAATCGATAGCGCCGCGGCACGGCCTCCGGTGATCTCCTGAATCGTGGCCTCGATGTCATCGGGATAGTGGTTGCGCCCGTCGACGATCAGCAGATCCTTGATGCGGCCGATGATGAACAGCTCCCCATCGAACATCACCCCCAGATCACCGGTGCGCAACCACGGCCCCTGCGGCGTGCCCGGTGACGGGTCGACCAGCTTTCCACCGAAGGTTCGCTCGGTCTGCTGCGGATTGCACCAATAGCCCATGGCGACGTGGTCGCCGTGAAGCCAGATCTCCCCCACCTTGCCTGCCGGATTCTCGATCCCCGTCTCGGGATCGACGATCCGCACCGTGGTCGACCGGGGCGGGCCGCAGCTGACCAGCTCCGAACCGCCTTCGTTCTCGCACCGCGTCGCGTAGCCCGCCGACAACTTGTCGTAGTCGAAACGCACCGTCACCGGTGGACGCCCCCCTACCGACGACACTACGTACACCGTTGCCTCCGCCATCCCGAACGACGGGCGCATTGCGGTGTCCGGAAGATTGAACTGCGCGAACCGCTCGTTGAAACGCCGGACCGTCGCGCCATGAATCCGTTCGGCTCCGTTGACCATGGTCACCACGCCACCCAGGTCGAGCCCGGCCATGTCCTCATCCGACGTTCGTCGCACCGCCAATTCGAACGCGAAGTTCGGCGCGGCCGTGAACGTGCTCGTATTGGCCCCCAGTAATTGCATCCACCGGGCCGGTTTCTGCATGAACGACACCGGACTCATCAGCACTGCCGGGCGTCCGGCCACCATCGGAATGAACACCCCGACGATCAGTCCCATGTCGTGGTAGAAGGGCAGCCACGACACCACCGTGGTGTCCGGCGGTGGGACTTTCCCGTAGTCCTCGAAATAGTCGGCAATGATTTCTTCGACATTCACGATGACGTTCGTGTGTGTCACCACGACACCGGCCGGCTGGCGAGTCGAGCCGGACGTGTACTGCAGATATGCCGACTTCGGAAGGGGACTGATATTCGCGTCGAGCATCCGCGGCGAATCGAAATCCAGCGCATCGATCTCGATCACTCGTGGTGCCCGTTGCCTGGGCTGAGCCTGCGCATGTTTCCTGATGTCGTCGACGACCGCAGACGTCGTCAGTACCGCGACCGGCGAGCAGTCACGCAGCGCCCCCGACACCCGCTCGTCATACGTGCCGAATCGCGGCACCGAAAGCGGGACAGCGATGAAACCAGCTTGTATCGCGCCGAGGAACGCGACGATGTAGTCGAGGCTCTGCGGTGCCAGTATCACTGCCCGATCACCAGCCGACCCGCAACGCAGAAGCTCTTCTGCGACGACCCGCGCTCTCTGATGAACCTGATACCACGTCAAGCTCTCGGCGAAGCCTTCCGGGTCTATCTCGTAGTCGATGAACGTGTACGCGATGTCATTCGGCTGTTGCCGCGCACGCTCCGCGAGCACAGCGGGGATGGAAGACTCAGTTGCCGGCATCACGACTACCTTTCCGTTCGGCTCTCCGTACTCATCGGGTACCGCTCTCGCTACCGGCGGGAGCAGATTCCACACTGTCGAACAACGCATCCAACACACTGCTCGCCGCGACGGGCGCTATTTCGACGCCGCCCTCCGAGTCTTGCTGCGGCAAGAGCTGTTTGGCGAGGTACTCCGCCAATGACGCGATCGTCGGGTGGTTCCACAACATCGTCACCGACAGCTCGATGCCGACGAGCTGCTCGGCCTCTCGTCGAATCGACATCGCCATCACCGAGTCGAGGCCCAGCTCCGCGAACGGTCGGTCCAGTTCGAGTTCTCCCTCCGGCATTCGAAGTTCGATGGCGAGGATGGCCCGTAGCCCGTACTCGAGTTCGGCGTGCAGACCATCGGACGACATCTGCGACCATGCACGCATCGGTGCGGTTCGGTGCGCATCGGATTTGACCGACGTGTCTTCCCCAGCGGACAGCATCGGCGCCATGACCGCTTGCGCGACGTCGTAACGGTTCACGTGCTCCCAGGCGCTGAAGGCTTCTTCCGGGGTGACCGGCCGCGACCCCAGCCGTTGAAGCTCTTGAACGACGATTTGCACGTCGGAGGCGAACCCGAGTCCCTGCCAGGGCACCCAGTCCAGACTGATGGTGTGGCAGCCTTGGTGGTGACGCGCTCGAGCCAGGCAGTCGAGATACGCATTTGCCGCCGCGTATGCGCCCTGTCCCGGGATACCGAAGACCGTTCCGGCCGAGGCGGTCAGGAAGAAGAAGTCGAGGGTGGCCGGCGGGAAGGCCTCGTGCAACGCCTGTGCGCCAGCGATTTTCGGCCACATGGTGCGCTGAAGTGGGCTATCCGCAATCTCGGTCAGGAGCTGGCTTCCCGTGACTCCGGCAGCGTGTATGACACCGCGTATCGGCGGAGCCCGGTCGCCGTCCCGCCTGCCGAGCAGCGCCTGCACCGCGTCGCGCGATCCGACGTCGAGGGCCACGGCATCGACGGAGACGCCACGCACCTCCAGCGCCCGGATCGCGGCGATCTTGCGGCGCACGTCGCTGTCGTTGGTGTCGCTGTCCCAGTCACGCCTGGGAGGCAACGGATTGCGGCCAGCCAGTACCAGGCGCCGTGCACCGCGGTCCGCGAGCCAGGCGGCCATCAGCAGACCGAGTGCGCCCATGCCGCCGGTGATGAGGTATGCCGCGTCGGGACGACACCGCAACGGCCCTCGCACTGGTTCGCCGGAGACCGGCACCAACGCGGGCGCGAGGAATTCGCCGTCGCGCAGCGCCAGGATGGACTTGGCTGGCGTCCGCAGCATCGTGGACAGCGCCGATGCGCAAACCCCCATGTCGTCACCGGTCCCGATGTCCACGACGCCGCCCCACAGCTGGGGCTGCTCCGCGCCGATGACCCCGGCGAGTCCCCACAGAGGGCTCTGGCGCAAAGCCGCGTCGGAGTCGGCCTCGCGAACGCCGCGGGTGATGATCCACAGCGTGGCCGGGTCGCGGTCATCCCGCTCGGCCAGCCGGCGGACGAGATCGGTCACATCCGCCGAAAGGCGGACCGCGCAGTCGATGTCGGTCTCAGCGGCCTGCACCGGCCGGGGCTCGGCTAGGTAGAGGACATATCGTGCCTCGGCGACGTCGGCAGCCATGTAGCCGACATCGGCGAGCCGATCGCGGAGAGTGCGGGCGGCATCCTCCGCCCCGAGAACCGCGAGTGTGCAGTGGACACCAGGCGGCTGTTCCGGGTCGGCATGTTCGCCCCAAGGTTGCCACTCGATCGCGTGCGCCGACGTGCGCGGGTCGGCGCCGCGGGCAGCCGCCTGTGCAGGCCCAGACTCGACGTTTGCAAATCTCAGTGAGCGGATGTCGACATATGTCCTGCCGTCGGGTGCCTTCACGGCGATGTCGACGATGAGCTCATCGCCGTCACCGCCACGTCGACGTACCTCGACGGAACCACGCGCGTCGGCGAACCCGGGTTCGAGGCGGACACTTTCGACGCCGGCAGGAAGCAAGAGCCGCGGGTCGGAGCTGTCCACCAGGCGGGCGAGGTGTACTGCGGCGTCGAGCAATGCGACCGTCGACGCCTCCGGCACGCCGACATCGGCATGCAGCCCACCCTGCGCCGACCCGCAGGAGTCGATCGACCACGGGAACGGCTGCCCCTCGATGCCCCACGTGCGCTTTAGCTCGGCGACCGACGAAGGATCGTAGGCGGCCATTTCGTGATCGCCGCTCTTGTCCATGCCTTCGGGGTCGTCGTCCAGCGGCCGGTGAGAGATTCGGGCGCTGGCGTGCCTGACCCAACGGTGCACGGGGGTGCCAGCCGCGAGACTGGATGACACGGTGACGGATTCATCGTCGGCGACCACCTGGATCACCCGCGGCTGATCGACCACGATCGGATACTCGAATCGGACGTCACACAACGTCGATGCACCACATTCGGCCGCCGCTGCCGAAAGCGTCTGCAGCAGAACCGATACCGGAACGACTTCCAGGCCGTCGATCCGATGGCAACCCGGATATGGCTTGGCCTCCGGCACCAGCCGCGCCTGCCACAGATGTGCCGGCGGCGTGGTGGCCATCGCGATGTGTTCGCCGAGCAGGGTGCCAGACGTGGGCGCAGATCTGGCGCCGTCCACTCGCTTTTGGGTGCTGATCCAGTGGTGGGTGTGGTGCCAGGGGGTGGTGGGCAGGGCCGGGTGTGGTTCGGCTGGGTGCTCGGTTTGTGGTGGGTGGGTGGTGCGGGTGGTGTTGAGGTTGGTATGGACGGTCAGGGTGTCGTGGGTGTCGCGCTGCAGGGTGGCGATGCTGTGGTGATGCGCGGGTTCCAGGGTGTCGCTGATGGCGTGGGTGAGCAGTGGGTGCGGGCTGACTTCGACGAAGGTCGTATGGTCGGCGCCGGCGGCGGTGATGGCTTGGCTGAACCGCACCGGATTGCGCAGGTTGGCCGCCCAGTAGTCGGCGTCGAAAACGATTGCGCCGGTGGCGGTGTGGTCGTAAGTGGTGGTCAGGATCGGAATCGTTGGCGGCTGCGAGGCCACGCCGGCAAGCGCAGCCCGCAACTCGGGCAGTATCGGATCGATGATGCGGTGATGGGAGGCCACGTCGACCTCGATGCGCCGCGCCAGTCGGTCCCGGGCGTCCACCACCGCGATCACCGCATCGACCTGCTCAGGCGGTCCGGCGATCACCGTTTGACGCGGCGAGGCATACACCGCCAAGGTGACGTCGGGGTAGGCGGCGATCAACTCCTCTGCGTCTTCAGGATCCAATTCCAGCAGCGCCATCGCGCCCTGCCCCGCCAGCCGCGACATCAGCCGCGACCGGGTGGCGATCACCTGCAGCCCCTGGGCCGGGCTGAGCGCCCCGGCCACCACCGCCGCGCTCACCTCGCCCATCGAATGCCCGATCACCGCATCGGGTTGCACACCGTAGGAGCGCCACAACTCGGTCAGCGCCAACTGCATTCCCACCAGCACCGGCTGAATCCGCTCGATCCCGACCAACGGATCACCACTGGCGAGCACCTGCCGCAGCGAGAACCCGGTCTGCTCGACGAACACCGGCTCCAGCTCGGCGACCGCGGTGGCGAACACCGGCTCATCGGCCAGCAACTGCCGGCCCATCCCCGCCCACTGCGAACCCTGACCCGAATACACGAACACCGTCCCGGACCCACAGCGCCCCGCATGGGCAGCCACCACCCCCGCCGCCGGGTAACCCGCCGCCAATGCCTGCAACCCCGCCACCGCCTGGACGCGATCGCGGGCACACACCGTGGCGAACCGGGGATGACGAGCCCGATGATGGTTCAGCGTGTGGGCCACCTCGGTCAACGCCACATCCGCCCCGTCGCCGGCCATCCAGTCGGCCAACATCCCCGCCATCGACGCGATCCGTTCGGGCGTCTTGCCCGACACCACCAACGTGCTCACCGCCGCCCCGGTTGGCGGCACATCAGCCGTGGCGGGCGCCGGGTTGGGGCCCTGTTCCAGCACCACGTGCGCGTTCGTGCCGCCGAACCCGAACGACGAAACCCCAGCCCGCCGCGGCCGCTCGATGGACGGCCAATCGGTGGGTTCCGCAACGACTTTCAGCCGAAGATTCTCGAAGGGGATGTGCGGATTGGGCGCCTCAAAGCCCAGATTGGCCGGGATGTGCCCGCGCTGCACCGCCAGCACGGACTTGATGAAACCCGCCACCCCGGCCGCCGCCTCCAGATGCCCCAGATTGGACTTGACCGCACCAATCAACAGCGGCGAGGTCTCCGGACGTCCACGACCCAGCACCGTGCCCAGCGCGCGGGCCTCGATGGGATCGCCAAGCAACGTGCCCGTTCCGTGCGCCTCGACGTAGTCGACCTCGCGCGGCGGCAGGCCGGCATTGGCGTAGGCGGTCCGCAGCACCGCCATCTGCGCGGCCGGATTCGGGGCCATCAACCCATTGGACCGGCCGTCCTGATTGACCGCCGAGCCCCGCACCACCGCCAACACCCGATCCCCGTCACGCAGCGCATCACCGAGCCGCTTGAGCACCACGACACCGCAACCCTCACCACGCACGAAACCGTCGGCGCTGGCATCGAATGCGTGACATTGACCGGTCGGCGACATCGCCTCGGCCCGATCGAAGCTGCGGGTGACCACCGGTGACAACAGCAGATTCACTCCGGCCGCCAGGGCCAGGTTCGATTCCCCCACCCGCAGGCTCTGACAGGCCAGATGGACCGCGACCAGCGACGAGGAACACGCCGTGTCGACCGTCACCGACGGCCCCCGCAGATCGAAGAAGTACGACAGCCGGTTGGCGATGATGCTCACCGCACCGCCAGTGCCCGTCCACGCATCGACCTGACTTAGATCCGTCGACGCCAGATACCCGTACTCACCCTGGCACGCTCCGGCGAACACTCCCGTCTGCGTCTGCTGTAGCGAATCAGCCGGAATCCCGGCATGCTCCAACGCCTCGTGAGCCACCTCCAGCAACAGACGCTGCTGAGGATCCATCTTGGCCGCTTCCCGCGGCGAAATCTCGAAGAACTCCGCATCGAAGGCGTCGATATCGCTCAAGAACGACCCCCACCGGGTGGTACCGGCCAACGCCGCGGCCACCTCCGGCGAGCCGTCGTCGAACGCCGACCACCGACCCGATGGAACCTCCCCCACCGCCGAGCGGCCCTCACACAGGAACTGCCACAACGATTCTGGGCCAGCTATGTCACCCGGGAACCGGCACCCCAAACCGATGACCGCGATCGGCTCGTCCATCGATCCCCGCTCGCGGCCCACCACCACCTCGGCCCCGGATTCAGGTTCAGACCCAGTGAGAAACCCCACCAAGGCATTGACCGTCGGGTACTGCCAGAAGTCCACCGGTGAAACCGGCCGGCCCAGCAACTCCGACAGCTCACCGGAGAGCACAACC
>JAOPVF010000028.1 GCA_025963195.1 Mycobacterium sp.
CAGCGCGGCAAGTCGCTGCTCGTCATCCCCAAGGGCCTGCGGAACCTGTTGCCCACCTGGCAGGACCTCAAGGAGTGCCGTGGTGCCATCGCGCAGGGCTCCATCACCGGCTTCCTGGTCGGGGCGGTGCCCGGCGGCGGGTCGACCATCGCGTCCTTCGTCTCCTACACACTGCAGAAGAACATCTCGAAGCACCCGGAGAAGTTCGGCAAGGGCACCATGGAGGGGGTCGCCGCACCCGAGGCGGCCAACAACTCCGAGGTCGGCGGGGCGATGGTTCCGCTGTTGTCGCTCGGCCTGCCCGGCAGTGCCAGCACCTCAGTGATGTTGGCAGCGCTGCTGCTCTTCGGAATCCAGCCCGGCCCAAGGCTTTTCGAGACCAATCCGGAGATCGTCTGGCCGGTGATCGCCAGCCTGTACCTCGGTAACGTCGCCCTGCTGGTGCTGAACCTGCCAATGATCCCGCTGTGGGTCCGGCTGTTGAAGATCCCGTACTGGGTGCTCTACCCGGCCATCCTGGTGCTCGCGGTGGTCGGCGCCTACAGCGTGCGCGGTTCGATGTTCGACATCTACATGCTGATCTTCTTCAGCGCACTCGGCTACGGATTCCGCAAGCTGTCCATTCCACCGACACCGCTGCTGATGGCGTTCGTCCTTGGGCCACAGGCGGAGAACGCCATCCGGCAGTCGCTGATTCTGTCCGACAACGATCTGCTGATCTTCGTCGAGCGCCCGATATCGGCGATCGTCCTCGGCCTCGCCGCCATCGTCGTGGTCCTTGCCGTGTACACCAGGCGCAAGCCAGGTGGACGGATGCCGACCAAGAACGACATCCACCCCGATCCCGTCCTCCCAGCGGAACCGCAAACCCGAAAGGTGAACACACAGCCATGAAGACGACGATGAGGTCCCTCGGAGTGGCGGCTGCGACGGTCGCACTCGTCGCCGGCCTCCCGGCCTGCAACTCGATGAACGCCGCAGGCACGGGCGGCACGCCAAACAACGTGCAGTTCATCGTCGATACCGGACCCGGCGGGGGAAGTGACCTGTTCGCCCGCGAGATCATCAAGATCGCCCGCGACGAGAAGATCCTCACGGACAATTGGCCCGTCGTGGCCAAACCCGAGGGCGGCGGCCTTGGCGCCATGGCGTTCCTGAAGGGCAAACCCGGTGACAGCAACTTCATTTCGGCGTTCACCTCGAAGTGGATCATCGCCGGACAGGCCACCGCGTCGGCGCCGGCCACGTTGGCCGATCTCACCCCGATCGTCATGCTTGTCGACGAAATCCAGGTGATCGCCGCGCCTGCCGACGCGCCGTTCAACACGATGAATGAGTTCCTCGCCGCCGCCAAGGCCGACCCGGGGGAAATGGTGCAGACCGGAGGTTCACCCAATTCGGTGGACAACCTCGTCGCACTCGAGATCGAGAAGACGTCGGGCACCAAGTGGAAGTACCTCTCCTTCGACGACGGTGCGCCGCGGATCACCGCGATGCTGCGTGGCGACGCGCAGATCGACATTGGTGCCCTGCCGGACTTCGCCGACCAGATCGAGGCAGGCAAGCTCAAGCTCATCGGGGTGTTCGCCGACAAGCGCATCGACGGCTTCCCGAACGTTCCGACCATTGCCGAGCAGAAGGTCGACCTCGGCGAGTTCCCCGACCACCTTCAGTTCCGCGGCATCGCCGGCCCGCCGAAGATGGCGCCGGAAGCCGTGAAGTTCTACCAGGACTTCTTCTCCAAGGTGACCGCCACCGACGGTTGGAAGCAGTATCTGAAGAGCGAAGGCCTGGTGCCGGAGTTCGTCACCGGGGACGAATTGACCACGCAGATCCGGGAGTTCAGCGACGCCACCAAGCCGCTCGTCGCGGGCATGGTGAAGAACCCGTGACCGATCTACACGAAAACCCCTCCAAGACACGGTCGTTGGCCGACTTCGCCGCGTCGCTGACCGTACCGGGTCCGCCACCCGACGTGGTGCACCGGGCCAAGCGCTCGGTGGTGGACTGGTTGGCCGCAGTGCTCGCCGGGTCGACGGAGCCGGCGTCAGCCAAGTTGCGCGACGTGATCGCGTCGGTCTCACCGGAAACGGTGGCCACGATCGTCGGGTCCAGCCAGCGCACCAGCGGCCCCTTCGCGGCGTTGGCGAACGGATACGCAGCCCACTCGCTGGACTTCGACGACGTGTACAACCCGTCGGAGACCACGGTGCACTTGGGAGCGTGCGTCTGGCCGACGGTGATGGCGATCGCCGAGATGCGCCGAATGACGGGCGCACAAGCGCTGGCGAGCTACTTGGCCGGGTTCGAGGTGGGCGCCCGCGTTGCAAGGGCGGCGGGCATCACGCATTTCGAGAGCGCCTGGCAGGTGACCGGCACGGCAGGTCATCTGGCGTCTGCGGCCGCCGGTGCGCGCGCCGTCGGGCTGTCGGGCGCGGCCACGGCCAACGCGCTGGGCATGGCCGCTGCGCAAGCGTCGGGGATTCGCGAGATCTACGGCAGCGACGCCAAGGCGCTGCAGCCCGGCCGTGCGGCGATGGCCGGGGTGTTGACCGCCCTGATGGCCGAACGGGGGATGACCGCCCGCGACACCGCGCTCGAAGGGGAGCGGGGACTGCTGTCGGTGATCTCCCGCGATCCGCAGCCGGCGGTTCTGGTCTCATCGCTTGGCGATGAGTGGGCAGTGTTGTCCAACGGCCATAAGCTCTATCCGAATGCGTCGTTGCTGCATCCTGCGATCGACGCCGCCGTCGCGCTGACCAAGGACCCCGGCTTCCGCCGCGATGCCGTCGTATCGGTGGAGGTTCGGATGCTGCCGTTCGCCGCATCGGTGACAGGCAGGACGCACCCTCAGCCAGGTTCGGAGGCTCGCTTCTCCGCCGCGCATTGCGTGGCATTCGCGCTGCACACGGGTTACCTCGGCCTGGACAGCTTCAGCGCGTTGGCCGTCGACGACCCCGAGGTGGTCAGGTTGCGCGACGCGGTCACCGTCATCCCGGACGACACCGTCGGCAAACGTGGTGCCAGGGTGCGGATCACGATGCGGGACGGCACGAGGGTCGACCACGTCGTCGAGGCCAACCGAGGCACCCCCGACAATCCGCTGTCGGATGACGACCTCGCCGCCAAGCTGCGCTCGATTGCGGTGCCGCGCATCGGCGTTCAGGCGGCCGACGAGCTGCTCGCCAGATGCTGGGCGCTGGACACCGCATCGCTGGCGGCCGACCTACTACGGCCGTTCAGCCACCCGGACTGACGGTCAGAACCCGCCTGCCACCTTCACCCGGATGCGGCCGGTGACGCCGCCCTTGATGATCGAGGGCAGCGTGCCGGGCACCTCGGCGACGGGAATCTCGCGGGTGAGCAGGTCAAGATGCGGGGGAGTCAGGTCGGTGTCGATCCGCGCCCACAGGTTGCGGCGCTCGGCGATGGGGACCAGAACCGAGTCGATGCCCGCCAGGGTGGCCCCGCGCAGGATGAACGGGTGCACCGTGGTCGGCAGGTCCGCGGCACCAGCCAGTCCCGACGCGGCAGCCAGGCCGCGGTACTTCAGCGTGCTCAGGGCGTAGGCCAGCGTCTGACCTCCGACGCAGTCGACGACCGCGGCCCACTTCGCCTTGCCGAGCACCCGAACCTTCTCGCCCTCCTCGGGCAACCGGCCGACGATCTCTGCCGCGCCGAGTTGTTGGAGGAGTTCGTGGGCGGCGGCCTTGCCCGTCGATGCGACGACGCGGAAGCCCGCCGCGGCCAGCAGGTCGACGCTGACGCTGCCGACGCCGCCGCTGGCACCCGTCACCAGAATCGGTCCGTCGTCGGGGGTGATGCCATGCGCCCGAATCGCTTCGACGCTCATCGCCGCGGTGAAGCCCGCCGTCCCGATCGCCGCGGCCTGCGCGGTGGTGAGGTTGTCGAGCTTGACCACCATGTCGGCGGGGTAGCGGGCGGTGTCGGCGTAGCCGCCGGCGCGGCCGGTGCCGATGTCGTATCCGTGCGCCACCACTGGGTCGCCGACGGCGAAGTCCGGGCTGGTGCTCGACGACACCGTTCCTGCGACGTCGATGCCGGGAATCAGCGGGTAGCTGCGCGCGACGCCGCCGCCCGCAGTCACGGCCAACCCGTCCTTGAAGTTGACCGACGAGTAGTCGACCGCAATCGTGACGTCGCCCTCGGGTAGCGCCGAGTCGTCGACGATCTCCTGAAGGAGCAAGACGCCCTTCTCGGCGTCCTCGTGCGCGACCAGGGCGGTTATCTCAGCCATGCCGGAATCCTAATCGCACGTGCTCGAGCCGCCGATGGCCCGTATCGGATGACCCGATTACTTGAGCTCGGCCGACGACAGGCCGAGCAGCCTGCGCGCGACGACGAGCTGCTGGATCTGTTGGGTGCCCTCGAAGATGTCGAGAATCTTGGAGTCCCTTGCCCACTTCTCCAGCAGGGTCTCCTCGGAATAGCCGGTGGTGCCTGCCAATTCGACCGCCTTGAGGGTGATGTCGCTGGCGACTCGGGCCGACTTGGCCTTGCCCATCGAGGCTTCCTTGGAGTTGGGGATCTTGTTGTCGGCCTGCCACGCGGAGCGGACGGTCAGCAGGTAGCCCGCCTCCCAGTCGGCCTCCATCCGCAGGAATTCCGCGGCGGGTGCGCTCTGGGCGTGGGCCGGCTTGTCGTAGGAGATCTCGATGCCTGCGTCGGTGAGGATCTTGCGCAGCTCCTCCAACGAGGCCCTCGCGATGCCGACGGCCATCGCCGCGACGATCGGGCGGGTGTTGTCGAACGTCTCCATGACGCCGCCAAAACCCTTGTCGACGTTGACATCCGGGTTGCCCAGCAGGTTCTCCTTGGGGATGCGGGCGTTGTCGAAACGAATGACCGCGGTGTCGGATGCCTTGATGCCCAGCTTGTGCTCGAGCCGTTCGACCGTCACCCCGGGGGACTCGCGCGGCACGATGAACGACTTGATCGCCGCGCGGCCGAGCGACTTGTCCAGCGTCGCCCACACCACGATGTGGCTGGCCCGCGAACCCGCGGTCACGAAGATCTTCTCGCCGTTGATGACGTACTCGTCGCCGTCGAGCTTGGCGGTCGTCGACACCGCCGCCGAATCCGAGCCAAAGCTCGGCTCGGTGATCGCCATCGCCGCCCAGACCTTGCCGAGGCGCTCGAGCTGCTCGTCGGTGGCCACGCCGGAGATCGCGGCGTTGCCGAGTCCCTGGTAGGGCACCGACAGCAGCAGTGCGA
>JAOPVF010000059.1 GCA_025963195.1 Mycobacterium sp.
CCCTGCAGATCGAAGAACTCGACCTCCCCGTCCCTAGCTTCGGCGAAGTCCTCGTGAAACTGGAGACCTCCGGCGTTTGCCATACCGATCTTCATGCCGCGCATGGTGATTGGCCGGTCAAACCGCAACCACCGTTCATTCCCGGCCACGAGGGGTACGGCACCGTCGTCGCGCTCGGTGACGGCGTGACCGACCTCGAAGTCGGCGACAAGGTCGGCAACGCCTGGCTGTGGTCGGCCTGCGGGAGTTGCGAATACTGCCGCACCGGCTGGGAAACGTTGTGCGAGAGCCAGAAGAACGCCGGCTACAGCGTCAACGGCAGCTTCGGCAGCTACATGCTCGTCAACGCCGCCTACGCCGCCCGCATCCCGGACAACGTCGACCCGCTCGAAGTCGCGCCCATACTGTGCGCCGGCGTCACCGTGTACAAGGGTCTGAAAGTCACTGACACGCGGCCCGGCCAGTGGGTGGCGATCTCGGGTATCGGCGGGCTGGGCCACATCGCGGTGCAGTACGCCCGCGCCATGGGTCTTCGGGTGGTCGCCGTCGACATCGATGACTCCAAGCTGGCGCTGGCAACCCGACTGGGTGCCGAAGTCGCCGTCAACGCACGAACCAGCGACGTCGTCGCCGAGGTGCAGAAGGCCACCGGCGGCGTGCACGGGGTGCTGGTCACGGCGGTCCATCCGCAGGCGTTCGGGCAGGCCATCGGTCTGGCACGACGTGGCGGCACCATCGTGTTCAATGGCCTTCCCCCAGGCGACTTTCCGGCGCCGATCTTCGACATCGTCCTCAAGGGGCTGACGATCCGCGGCTCAATCGTCGGCACCCGTCAAGACATGGCCGAAGCGCTGGACTTCTACGCTCGCGGGCTGATCCACCCGACCGTGGCCAGCACGCGCCTCGACGACATCAACGAAGTGTTCGGCCGGATGGAACGTGGCCAGATCGACGGCCGCATCGTCATCGACTACCGGCAGGGCTGACACACCGTCCCAGGGGAGGGCGGGCGCCGCCGCACACCCTGCCGTGGCGCCCAGGCCCCGATGCGTAGCTCTCCTCGACCACCTGAAGGATTCTGGCCGGCTGCGGGCGATCGAGTGGTGCTACCGGTGTTCGGCAGCGGTGAGCCAGGCGAAGAACTCCGCCGCCGAGAACACCGGCTTGCCCCACTCGAGCGCCTTGCGCGCCTTGCCGGACTGGCTGCCGACCTCGGCGGTGATCAGGATCTCGCAGCGCGTCTTGGTCACCGACGGCACCGGCACCAGACCCGCCGCGGCGGCCATGCGCTGCATCTCGTCGCGGTCGACGATGCGGCCCTGCGCGTCTTCGGCAGTGCCGGTGAAGCACACGCGGGCACCTGGTACCAGGATGGCGGCGATGTCGTCGGCTACGAGCGCCGCAGCGACCGATTCGTCGATGATCGTGACGTCGAGCGACTCCTCGACCTTGCGCAGCCGACCCAGTGCCTCCTCGGTCATCGGCACCCGTGTTGCGGCAGCGCGCAATTGGTCGGCCACCGACTGCCGGGCCGCCAAGTGCCAAGGGGTGTCCAGGGCACCGTCATCCCCGTCGAGCCCCAACAGGATCGCGCCGACGCGGCGACTAACGTCGAGTAGCGCCGAAAGCCCCGGCAGGTGAACCGATGCCGGTGTGGCGACGTCGGGGTTGCGGCTGACGAGGTGACCTGAGATCGATTCTCCTGCCTCGGGTTCGTCGAACGCCGATGCTCCCGAATCCGCTGAGCCCGTGTGGGAGAACGCATCCAGCGCGGCCCGAGCCCGCTCGAATGCGGTGCCCGCCACCGGGCCTTTTCGCACGTCGGCGCCCAGCGGCGTGGCCACGACGAGACCGAGTCGCTTGAGTTCGAAGTCGATGAGGCCGAGCGTCTCGTCGATCCCGACGCCAACCGGTGTGCAGCCCGCCAGCATCGGTGCGATGACTTCCCACGCCTCGGCCAACGTGGGCGCGAGCAGCACGTCGGACACCGTGATGCCGTAGGCCTGCCGGGCGTCGGCGAGGTCGCGTTGGGGGTTGATGAGCGTGCTCACCGCAGTGCCGTCGTCGAAAGCCACAGCGAGCTCGACCGGTCGGGGCCGCGACATCCGGCCCTCGTCGCCGACGGTCAGGATGCCGATCCCGCAGTACCGACGGGACCGTTCGTCGGCCACCGCCTGGCGCAGGAACCGGACGACGCGCTTGTCGGTCCGCAGATCCTTTGGCAGCACAGGACGTTTGAGCACCAACCCGCTCATCGACGTGCACCGGCTGAGCGCGACGTAGAGCTGACCGAACGAGAACATGCCGCCGCTGAGGTCGACGACCATGCGGTCGAGCGTCTGACCCTGGCTCTTGTGGATGGTGATCGCCCACGCCAATTTGAACGGCAGCTGGGTGTACGTGCCGATCACTTCGCGGCGCAGCGCTCCCCCATTGACGACCGGACGGGTCGCCTCCCACGTGTAGGGACGGACGTCCGCGGTCTCGCCGTTGGCGAACTCGACGGTGATGACCAGCCCGTCGTCCAATCGGGCAGCCGTCACGCGGCCAAGGGTGCCGTTGACCCACCGGTCGAACTGGTCGTTGTTGAGCATCATGATCTGCGCGCCGACCTTGAAGCGCAGGGTCTCTTCGACCGGCGGATCGAACAGGCTGAGGTCACCGGATTGGGTTGCGAGGTAGGTGATCTCGTCACCGGACAGCCGCTCCAGGCGCTGCCGGTTCCTTGCGGTCACCAGTCGATTGGTCGGCGCTAGCGTGAGCCAGAACTCGTCGTCGGGCGGTTCGAAGTCCGGATCGGTGCGGGCATTCAGCTGATCCCGCGCATGGCCGACCAGAACGCCCTCGCGAATCTCGTTGAGAATCGAGGCCATTCGGTCGTCACCCTGCTGGCGGAACACCGTTGTGAGCGCGACCGTCGGAAAGTCCTCGGACCGAAAGTTGTCCGCCGAGAAGAAGTACGGCGTTGCGTAGCGGGCGTTCAGGTACCCGGCCTCGGCTTCGTGCACGACCGGCGGCAGCTGGTAGAGATCGCCGACGAGCACGATCTGCACACCACCGAACGGCGTGCCCGGCACGGGACCGAATCTCTGAAGCGCGGCGGCAACCTGGTCGAAGAGGTCGGCGCGCACCATCGATGCCTCGTCGATGATCAAGGTGTCGAGCGAGCCGAGGATCTTCGCGAACCGGCCCGGGTAGTAGCGACCGGTGCGGACGTCGTCCAGACTTGTCGTCGTCGAGAAGCTGAACAGCCGGTGGATGGTGTAGCCGTCCACGTTCAGGGCGGCGATGCCGGTGGGCGCGACGACCACCACGTTGCGGTCGGTCTCGGAGATGAATCGGCGGATCAGCGTCGATTTGCCCGTGCCCGCCTTCCCGGTGAGGAACACGTGCCGCCCGCCGCCGAGCAGCGCGAGGGCGTTCTTGAACTCGTCGGTCAAGACGAGCTGCGGACTCCGCACCTCCTGCCCGGCCATGTCGATGACGATCTCACACCGCCGGGTCACCGAGTCCGGACGCGTAACTCTCCTTGACGACCTCGAGGTGTGCCCAGCTGTCGATGCCGTTGACGCCGGGAAGGGCTCGCACGGTGTCGAGCAGCTCGACGAGTTGGGCCGCCGCAAAGGCACGCACCGTGACGAGCACGTCGAAGCGTCCGAGCGTCCTGGCCACGAAGATCACCGACGACATGGCCTT
Source organism: Mycobacterium sp. (assembly GCA_025963195.1). Classification (GTDB taxonomy): domain Bacteria; phylum Actinomycetota; class Actinomycetes; order Mycobacteriales; family Mycobacteriaceae; genus Mycobacterium. The sequence continues at coordinate 3,697 of JAOPVF010000059.1, forward strand.
GAGTTCGTCGACGACCTGATGGTGGTCTCCGGCGAGTCGGATGCCGACACCCATGGCGCTTTGCCGATCCTGCCCGGAGTGCCGCACGACCGCGCCGACGCGGACGACCTGTGACTCGACAAGGCGGACGACGCGCCTGCGGGCTCCGGCAGCCGAGAGGCCCACCACCTCGGCGAGGTCGACGTAGGACGCCCGACCGTCGTCCTGCAGCGCGCGCAACAACGCCAGGTCGACGGCGTCGACGTCGGTGCTCACGTCGCCGACCGGGCCGATCACGTCGCGGACCACCTCGACATAGATGAGCGTGTCCACGCCCATGACGCCGTCCAATGAGCGCAGTTCGGAGATGGTGCGATCGACGTCGCGCGGGGACGCGGCGCGTACCTCGGCCACCAGCCCGTACTGCCCACTGCTCAGCGACAGGAACGGCACGTCGTCGCGGCGGGCGATCTCCGCGGCCAATGGCGCGGCCCGCCCGCGTACGGCGAGGCCGACGTGAGCCAGCGAGCCGCGACCGATCACCGCGGGATGAACGACGCCGCGCACGACCACTTGGCCGCTGGTGAACAGTCGCTGCACGCGGATGGCCGCCGACGAACGGGACAGGCCGACCGCGCGGGCGATGTCACGGTGTGTCAGGCGGCCGTCGACCTCCAACAACGCCACGATTGCCTCGTCGACCTCGTCCATCGCGGGCCTCCCGCCGAAATACGTCGAAGATTTTTAAACCCGGACCGCATGACCAATCGATCGTCAGATCCAGTTCATTTGCCATGTTCGTATGGATGCTCCATCAAATACTGGCACATCGTGATCGGAGACGTCCCTGTAACGAACGAACTGCTTGTGCGGCCATTTCCCCGGCCCTACAGTGATCTGCGACACATACCCAGGACCTTCACAGACACGGGGATTCCATGCCGACGCTGACCAGCGACCGGGTACTGACCGCAACCGACGAACTGATCGCGGCGTTCGCGGCCAACGACACGGCTGCCTACTTCGCCTGCTTCACTCCAGATGCGACGTTCGTGTTCCACCCCGAGAGCAGCCGCTTCGGCGACCGCGCCGCCTACGAGACCGTGTGGGCGTCCTGGCTGGAATCCGGATGGCAGGTGGTGTCCTGCATCAGCAGCGATCGACTGGTGCAGACGTACGGGAACTTCGCCGTGCTCACCCACACCTGCGACACCGTCACCTCCGTGGACGGCGAGCAGACCACCCTGCGCGAACGCGAGTCCATCGTCTTCGTGCTCGACGGCGACCGCCTCCTGGCCGTGCACGAGCACCTCTCGCCCATGCCCGCCGGCGCCTGAGCAGATCGGAACCGACCATGTCCTCAGAGTCCCCGTCGACTCCACCCAAGATCACCGACGTCGAGACGCACGGGGTGGAACCGATCCCCGACGCCGAGCGCACCGCGCGGCCACTGGACCTGTTCCGCTTGGTGTTTGGCGGCGCCAACACGATCGCGACCGTCGTACTCGGCAGCTTCCCCATCATCTTCGGGCTGTCCTTCCGCGATGCGCTGCTCGCCACGCTCCTCGGGCTGGTGGCCGGCGCGACGATCCTGGCGCCGATGGCGCTGTTCGGCCCACGCAACGGCACCAACAACGCGGTGTCGTCGTCAGCGCATCTGGGAGTGCACGGCCGGGTCATCGGATCGTTCCTGTCGCTGCTGACCGCCATCGCGTTCTTCTCCATCTCGGTGTGGAGCTCCGGCGACGTGCTAGTCGGTGGCGCCAACCGCGCAATCGGACTGCCGGACAACGACTTCACCGTCGCCATCGCCTACGGCATCTTCGCGCTGCTCGTCCTGGTGGTCTGCATCTACGGGTTCCGGTTCATGCTGCTGGTGAACAAGATCGCCGTCATCGCCGCGACGGTGCTGTTCCTGCTCGGCATCTTCGCCTTCGCGGGCACCTTCGACCCCGGCTACGCGGGCATCTACGGCCCCGGCGCCGATGCCGCCACCAACGCCCTGTTCTGGCCGTCGTTCGTCGGCGCCACGCTGATCGTGATGTCGAACCCCGTCTCGTTCGGCGCGTTCCTCGGAGACTGGGCCCGCTACATCCCGCGTGCGACGCCGGCGTGGAAGTCAATGTCGGCGGCATTCCTGGCTCAGCTCGCCACCCTGGTGCCGTTCCTGTTCGGTCTGGTCACCGCTACCGTCGTCGCCACCAACGCGTCGTCGTTCATGGACGAGGGCAACTACGTCGGCGGTCTGCTCGCCGTCTCGCCCGGCTGGTACTTCGTCCCGGTGTGCCTGATCGCCCTGATCGGCGGCATGTCGACGGGAACCACCGCGCTGTACGGCACCGGCTTGGACTTCTCCAGCGTGTTCCCGCGCTTCAACCGCGTCCAGGCGACGGTGTTCATCGGCGTCATCGCAATCGGATTCATCTTCGTCGGCCGCTTCGCCTTCAATGTGGTGCAAAGCATTTCGACGTTCGCCGTGCTGATCGTCACCTGCACGGCGCCGTGGATGGTCGTCATGATGATCGGCTGGTTCGTCCGCCGCGGGTGGTACGACTCGGACGCGCTGCAGGTGTTCAACCGCCGCCAGCGCGGTGGCCGGTACTGGTTCAACCACGGCTGGAACTGGCGCGGGCTCGGCGCCTGGATCGTCTCGGCCGTGTTCAGCATCTGCTTCGTCAACATTCCCGGCCAGTTCGTCGGGCCGCTCGGCAATCTCGCCAACGGCATCGACCTGAGCATCCCGGTCGGCCTCGGACTCGCGGCAGTGCTGTACCCGGCGCTGCTCTGGTTGCTCCCCGAGCCGGTCGACGCATTCGGTCCCGACGGAGCGCGTGCCGTTCGCGTCGGGCCACCTGCCAATACACCCATCGTGTCGACCGCCGATCCCGAAAACGCAACCAACACAGAGGAAGTCTCAGCATGACCGCCAACGTCGGCCCCATCGACGCCTCCAAGACCCCGCGTTTTGCAGGCCCGGCGTCGTTCGCCAGGCTGCCCCGCCTCGATCAGGTGCCGCGCGCTGACATCGTCGTCGCAGGCGTCCCGTTCGACTCCGGCGTGTCCTACCGGCCTGGCGCCCGGTTCGGGCCGACGCACGTGCGCGAGTCATCGCGACTGCTGCGGCCGTACAACCCCGCGATGGACGTCTCGCCGTTCGAGGTCGCCCAGGTCGCCGACGCCGGCGACATTGCGGTGAACCCCTTCAACATTCACGAGGCGATCGAGACCATCGAGGCAGCCGCGGTCGAATTGACCGCCGACGGCACCCGGCTGGTGACGATCGGCGGCGACCACACCATCGCCCTTCCACTGCTCCGGGCGGCCGCGCACCGACACGGCCCCGTCGCGCTGGTGCACTTCGACGCGCACCTCGACACCTGGGACACCTACTTCGGCGCCGAGTACACGCACGGGACGCCGTTCCGGCGGGCGGTCGAAGAAGGCATCGTCGACACCGAGGCGCTCAGCCACGTCGGCACCCGCGGACCGCTCTACGGCAAGAAGGACCTCGAGGACGACCGACGCTTCGGATTCGGCATCGTCACCTCGTCGGACGTCTACCACCAAGGCGTGGTCGAGGTCATCGACAAATTGCGGCAGCGCCTCGGCGACCGGCCAGTGTACGTCTCCATCGACATCGACGTCCTCGATCCCGCGCACGCGCCGGGCACCGGCACCCCAGAGGCCGGTGGCATCACCAGCCGCGAACTGCTCGAGATCCTGCGCGGTTTCCGCGGAATGAACCTCGTCGGTGCCGACGTCGTCGAGGTCGCGCCCGCCTACGACCATGCCGAGATCACAGGTGTGGCCGCCTCGCACGTCGCCTACGACCTGGTGTCGCTGCTGGCGTTGCAGCACGAGGAGTCGGTCAAGTGACCCGAAACGACCTGGGCGAGCGAAGCGACGGGAGGAACGACCTGGGCGAGCGAAGCGACGGGAGGAACGGCCTGGGCGAGCGAAGCGACGGGAGAAACGGTGGCGACGTCGTCGTCGAAACGCTGGCGGCGCTGGGGGTTTCGCATGTCTTCGGCATCCCCGGTCAGCACGCCCTCGGGTTGTTCGACGCGATTCGACGCAGCGACCTGACGTTCGTCAGCTCACGCATCGAGAACAACTCCGCGTTCGGCGCCGACGGATATGCCAGGGCCACAGGTGAAGTCGGTGTGATGTTCCTGTCCACCGGCCCGGGAGCGCTAACCGCGCTCGGCGCACTCCAGGAGGCATACGCGACGGGTGTGCCGCTGCTGGTCATCACCAGCCAGGTGCCCCGCGACGGGCTCGGCCTTCGTCGCGGCATGCTGCACCAGCTCGACGACCAACAGCGCAGCGCCACCAACGTCACGAAGAGCACCGCGGTCGTCCGCAGGGGTTCCGAGATCCCGAGCCTGCTGGCCGACGGGTTTGCGCTTGCCCAGTCCGCGCCCGCAGGACCCACCTGGGTGGAGATCCCGCAAGACGTGCTCCTCGATGCCAGTGACGTGCCACCGGTCACGTCGGTGGTGACGCAGGTGATAGAGCGCCCGGCCCGCGCCGAACTCATCGCCGAGGCCGTGGCGCTGCTCGACGCCGCGTCCAACCCGGTCATCCTGGCCGGCGGCGGCGTGCGCCGCTCGGCGGGCGGACCCGCCGCGCTGACCGCACTCGCCGAACGGCTCGGCGCGCCGGTGGTCTCGACCGTCGGCGGCAAGGGCGCCATCCGCTTCGACCATCCGCTGTCGGCGGCATCGTGGATCGAGGACCGCTACACCACCCAGCTGTTGGAGGACGCCGACGTGCTGCTGGCCGTCGGCACCGCGATGGGTGAGGTGACGAGCAACTACTTCACGTTCGCACCGAAGGGCCGGCTGATCCACGTCGATGCCGAGCCGCGGGTCCTCGAAGCCAACCATCCCGGCCTCGGCATCCACGCCGATGCCGCACTCGCCCTGGAGGCGATGGCCAAGCAGGTAGCGCAACGCGACCGTGGCCCTGGTGAGCGGGCGGCGGCCGAACTGCGAACGTCGGTGCAGCGCAGGCTCGCCGAACAGAACCTCGCCACGGAGTTGACCCTCATGCGCGACCTGAGGGCCGCCGTCCCCGCTGCCGCGCATACGTTCTGGGACATGACGATCGCCGCGTATTGGGCATGGTCGGCGTGGGACCCCCTCGACGGCGAATTCCATTCCGCCCAGGGCGCGGGTGGGCTCGGGTTCGGCTATCCGGCCGCGATCGCCGCAGCGATCGGATCGGGTGAGCGGACGTTCGCCGTCTCCGGTGACGGCGGCGCCATGTACTCGATCGCCGAATTGGCGACGGCCCGCCAGCACGACGCCGACGTCACCTGGCTGATCGTCGACGACGGCGGCTACGGAATCCTGCGCGAATACATGACCGACGCGTTCGGCCAGGCCACGGCGACCGAACTGTCTCGACCCGACTTCGTAGCCCTGGCAGCGAGTTTCGGCATCCCCGCTCACGTGGCAGCGCTCGACACGGTCGGCGAGATCATCGCGGGCACCTTCACCACGCCCGGTCCGGCCGTGGTCGTCCTTCCCGCGCTACTGCGGATGTTTTCGCCCACCCATCTCGAGGAGTCCCATCATGGGTAAACCCATCGACATCGCCATCATCGTCTTCTATCTCGCGGCGATGCTCGCGTTCGGATTCTGGGGTAAGTCGAGAACCAAGGACTCTGCCGACTTCCTGGTCGCCGGACGGCGACTCGGGCCGGCCCTCTACACCGGCACCATGGCCGCCGTCGTCCTCGGCGGCGCATCCACTGTCGGCGGCGTCGGACTCGGGTACAAGTACGGCATTTCGGGCATGTGGCTGGTGGTGTCGATCGCCGTCGGCCTCCTGTTGCTGAGCCTGGTCTTCGCCGGGCGCATTCAGCGACTCAAGGTCTACACCGTCGCGCAGATGCTGAAACTGCGCTACGGCGTCGACGCCACCGCCGCGTCCGGGATCGTCATGGTCGCCTACACGTTGATGTTGTCGGTGACGTCGACGATCGCCTACGCGACGGTCTTCAACGTGCTGTTCAACACCAACCGCACGCTGTCGGTGATCATCGGCGGTGCGATCGTCATGCTCTACTCCTCGATCGGCGGCATGTGGTCGATCACGTTGACCGACATGGTGCAGTTCGTGCTCAAGACCATCGGCATCTTCTTCCTGCTGCTGCCCTTCACCTGGAACAAGGCCGGCGGTCTCGACGGCATCAGGGAGCGCGCAGGCGACGTCGTCTTCGATCTCGGTGCAATCGGTGTGCCGACGATCATCACGTTCTTCGTCGTGTACAGCTTTGGAATGCTGATCGGCCAAGACATTTGGCAGCGTGTCTTCACGGCGCGCTCGCCAGGGGTGGCCAAGTGGGGCGGCACCACGGCGGCGCTCTACTGCGTGCTCTACGGCATCGCTGGTGCCGTCATCGGCATGGCCGCGTCGACGTTTTTGCCCGACGTGAAGGCCAAGGACGACGTCTACGCCCAAATCGCGGAGACGATCCTGCCCGTCGGGATCAGCGGCATCGTGCTTGCGGCCGCCGTCGCCGCCATGATGTCGACGGCGTCGGGGGCTCTGATCGCCACCGCGACCGTCGCCAAGACCGATGTGAAGCCGTTGCTGCTCAGGTTGATTGGGCGCGACGCCCCGCAGGAGCAGGACGCGGATGACGTGCACTCGGATCGGCTCTACGTGGTCGTGCTCGGTATCGCCGTCATCGTGATCGCGGCGCTGTTGAACGACGTGGTCGCCGCGCTGACGGTGGCCTACGACATCCTGGTCGGCGGCCTGTTGGTGGCCATCCTCGGCGGCTTCTTGTGGAAGCGCGCGACGGGCACCGGTGCGCTGTGGTCGATGGGCGTCGGCACCGTCGTCACGCTCGGGACGATGTTCGCGGTTGGCGACGTGCTGGCCAACGAGCCGATCTACTACGGGTTGGCCGCGAGCCTTGTCGCCTACGTCGTCGCCAGCCTCCTCACGCCGCGCACCCCGGCCGACGTGCTCGAGGTGTGGGACGACCGGTTGGCGGGGCGCGACGCGGCCACGGAGCCGGTGGCATCATAGGGCGCGGGGCCGCGCCAGCCATTCCCCGTCGCTTATTAGACGTCCTTGGCGCGAGCCACGACCGGTGCCGTGAGGACACATACCAGCATGGCGCACAACGGCACCAGAAGCGCCCCCGTCCACGACACCAATTCCACCATCCAACCAATCAGTGCGGGCCCACCCAGGATCGCCAGGTACCCCACCCCCACGACTCGCGACAGTGTGCGCCCGGATGTGGGGCCGCCGAGATTGCCTGCGGCAGTGAACACCTGGGGCAATCCGCCCGCCAGCCCCACGCCGAACAAGGCCCAGCCCACGAGCGCGATGGGTAGGTCAGGCGCGAGAATGACGGTCAGCATGCCGACCATTGCGAGTACCGCGCCACCCCTGAGGACCCACACCGGGCCAAGTGCTTGGGCAACGCGGTCCACCGCGAAACGCGATGCAGTCATGGCCATCACGAATGATCCGACCGCCAACGCCGCCAGCGAGGCGGGCGCCCCGAGACGTTGTTGAGCGTGCAGGCTGCTCCAGTCCATCGCCGAACCCTCTGACAGGAAGAACAGGAAGGCCAACATCCCGAGCAGGATGACCCGTTGGCGGTGGCGTGCAGGTGTCGGGGCGTTGGGCGCTGAGGCCTCATCGAGGTGACCGCCGGACGTGCGTTCCTGATGGTTGCGCAGAGCCCAGAATGCTGACCCGACGATCACCAGACAGATGATCGCGATCATCGCCGTCATCGCGAGGATTCCCAGCCGCAACGCGAAACCGGCTGCGCCGAGAAAGGATCCGACGACGGTGCCGATGGAGAACATCGCGTGAAACGACGCCATGATCGGTCGGCCGTAATCGCGCTCAACGCTGACGGCGAGCGCATTCATTCCAACGTCGGCACAACCCGCCGCTACGCCAAGCACGAATGCCCCGGCGATGGCCTGCGCGAGCGTAGAGGCATTCAGCGGTAGCGTGATCGCGGCCGCCAACACCACGCCGGCGATCGTGGCAACGCGACCACCGCCGACGCGATCGACCAGCGCCCCACTGAGCTGCATGCCCACCAGCGATCCCGCGCCGAGGATCAGCAATACCGTCCCCAGCATGGCGTTCGACAGTCCCACGTTGTGCTGCAGCACCGGCAGATGCACGGCCCATGTGGACAACACGACCCCGAAGGACGCGAACAGGGCGAACACGGCGTAACGGGCCTGTGTCAGTGGCCGCGCCTGAACAGGCTGGGTCATCCTAAGCGCTCCCGTTGGTCGGCACGGCAATGATGTGCAACTGCAGCTCGGCCACCTCCAAGCTATGCGTGGCGGCTGTCAGATGACATGGTCACAAAGAGAACTCCGCGATGCCCCAATGCACAAATCGTGAAATGAGTGACGGTCCAACCTCACTGGCGGACCTCACGCTGCAACAGGTCATGTCCTCGGACTGCGAATACCAGCGCCTGACGATTGTCGGGGTCGTCCATCGAGCGTCCAAGCAAGCTCTCGATCCGCTCGAGCCGGTAATACAGCGTCCGCCGCTGGATGAATAGCAA
>JAOPVF010000106.1 GCA_025963195.1 Mycobacterium sp.
AACGCCACGCAGTCATGGCTCATCATGGGCTCGCTCATCGCCCCGACGGCCCCGGCGAGCGATGGCAGCATGCGGGCGGTGTCGATGCGGATCTGGTGGTGGTCGGTGCCGTATTCGCGGGCGATGACGTCGGAGTACTTGAACTCGTCGCCCTCCTCGCCGCCTGCCGCTTCGAAGCCGATCGAGAAGGTTGCAAGCCCGTGCTGGCCGGCCTCGGCGAGCAATCCGACGATCAGGCTGGAGTCCAACCCACCCGACAGTAGGCACCCCACAGGGACGTCGGCGACGAGGCGGCGCTCCACCGCGGTGCGCAGCGACGCGAGGGTGGCCTCCTCCCATTCGGAGTCCGACCAGTTCGCCCGCTCTCCCGACCGCTCGAACACCGGCTCCCAATAGGTTTCCTCGGTCCGCTTGCCGTCGGGCTCGATGCGCATGATCGTGCCGGGCGGCAGCTTGCGGACGCCGCGCAGGATCGTGTGCGGCGCGGGCACGACGGAGTGAAACGTCAAGTAGTGGTGCAGGGCTACCGGGTCGATCTCGGTGTCGACGCCGCCGGCGGCCACCAGGGCGGGCAGCGACGAGGCGAACCGCAGACTGCTGGTGCCGTGCGGCTCGGAGGTCTCAGACCAGTACAGCGGCTTGACGCCGAGGCGGTCCCTTGCGAGTACCACCCGTCCGGTGTCGAGCTCGGTGACGGCGAAGGCGAACATCCCGTAGAGGTGGTCGACCACCCGCTCGCCCCACTCGCGGTAGCCCTTCAGGATCACCTCGGTGTCACTGTGGGAGAAGAAGCGGTATCCCTTGGCCAGCAGTTGGCGCCGCAGCTCCGGGTAGTTGTAGATGCAGCCGTTGAACGCGACCGTGAGCCCGAGTTCGGGGTCGTGCATGGGCTGGTGGCCATGGCTGGACAGGTCGATGATCGACAGCCGCCGGTGGCCAAGCGCCACGCGTTCGCGTGCCCAGACACCGCTGTCGTCAGGACCGCGGGACTGCATGGCGATCGTCATCGCCTCGATGGCCGCAAGGTTGGCCGGGCGCCCTTGAGCGATCTCTCCGGCGATGCCACACATGTATTCGAGCTCCTTAGGGTCACCGGGGTTCGTGCTGCGGGTAGCCACGCGACACGTGGCTGAAACATCAAGATCACGTCGGGGTGGCTCAGCGCACGGGAATGGGCACCAGGCGCAACCGTTAGGCTCGGCGACGATGTTCAGACGATCGCCGGCAGCCGCCCTTGGGGCAGCACTGCTCACCGCCACACTGCTCACCTCGCCGTCCGCAGGTGCTGACGTCGACGTCCAGCCCGCGGGGACCGCCCAGATTCCCGACGGTCCCGCGCCAGCGTGGATCGTCGCGGACATGGACACCGGTCAGATCCTGGCCGGGCGCGACGAGTACGCCAGGCACGCACCGGCCAGCACGATCAAGACGCTGCTCGCGCTGGTCGTCCTCGACGAGTTGCCGCTCGATGCCACGGTGGTCGCCGACGAGGCCGACGCCACGACGGAGTGCAACTGCGCGGGAGTCAAGGCCGGCCGCACCTACACGACGACGGAGCTCCTCGATGGCCTGCTGCTGGTCTCGGGCAACGACGCCGCCAACACCCTGGCGCACATGCTGGGCGGCAGGGACGCGGCCGTGGCGAAGATGAACGCCAAGGCCGCCTCACTCGGAGCCACCGATACCCAAGCGGGGTCGCCGTCGGGGTTGAACGGGCCCGGCATCGACGGGTACACCACGCCGCATGATCTGAGCGTCATCTTCCGTGCGGCGCTGGCCAATCCGGTCTTCGCCGGCATCACGTCGTCCCCGTCGGCGCCGTTCCCTGGGGACGCCGGACCGGTGATGCTGCTCAACCAGGACGAGATGCTGGCCCGCTATCCGGGCATGCTCGGCGGCAAGACCGGGTTCACCGACGTCGCCCGCAAGACGTTCGTCGGGGCGGCGCAGCGCGATGGCCGACGGTTGTTGGTCGCCATGATGTACGGCCTCGTAAAGGAGGGCGGCCCCACCTACTGGGACCAGGCGACGAGCCTGCTGGACTGGGGTTTCGCGCAGGACCGTTCGGTGAGCATCGGCACGCTGTAGGCGGAGGCATCTGCGGAAACCCGATACCCGACGGAGACCCGATCGCGCGCTTGGCGAGTCCTGACCGCCATACGCTCGCAATCCGTGCGAAGACTATTCGCGGCGACGGCGCTCGTCGTCACTGCGGCGTTGACCTCGCCTGTCGTGTCGGCACAACCCGACGTGCAGCCTGCGGGGGCGGTCGTCGCGCCGCCCGACGGCCCTGCGCAGGCCTGGCTGCTCGCCGACCTCGACAGCGGGGCAGTGCTGGCCGCCAAGGACCCCAACGGTTCCTACGCGCCGGCGAGCACCATCAAGATCCTCCTGGCGATGGTCGTCCTCGACAACATCAACCCGAACTCGTTCGCGCGGGCCAACAAGTCGCACACCGAGGTCGAGTGCTCGTGTGTGGGGCTGACGCCGGGTCAGCCGTACACCACGACCCAGCTGCTCGCGGCGCTGTTGATGGTGTCGGGCAACGACGCCGCCAACATGCTCGCAGACATGCTCGGCGGTCAACCGGTTGCCGTGGCGAGGATGAACGCGAAGGCCGCCCAGCTCGGTGCGCGCAGCACCAAGGCGTCGTCGCCGTCCGGGCTCGACGGAAAAGGCTGGGAGACCGTCACCACGCCCCACGACCTCGCCGTGATGTTCCGGGCAGCGCTGAAGTACCCGCTGATCGCCCAGATCCTGCAGACCAGGTCGGCTGCGTTCCCAGGCAAGACCCTGACCGCACAGAACGAGCTGCTGGAGCGCTATCCCGGCGACCTCGGCGGCAAGACCGGATTCACCAACCTCGCGCGCAAGACGTATGTCGGTTCGGCGCAGCGCAATGGCCGCCGCCTCGTAGTGGTCGAGATGTACGGAAGCGGCGATCTCTACGGCCAGGCGATCGGGTTGTTCGACTGGGGCTTCGCCCACTAGCCCGCGGGCAGCTCGGCGAACGCGCGGACCGGGAAGGTACCGAAGCCCTCGACTGCGGGCGGCGCTGCGGTGAATCGCGCGCCCCACGGCGGCAGGTCGCCAAGGTTGGTGAGGTGTTCGACGACGTGCACGCCAGCACCGAGCAGCAGGGTGTGCGCCGGCCGTTCGCCGCCCGACTCGGTGTCGTCGATGTTGACCGAGTCGATCCCCACCAGCGTCGCACCCGCATCGATGAGGTACTGCGCGCCGTCCGCGGTGAGATACGGTGCGCCGACACCGTATTCGGGCGATCCGAAGTGCCGGTCCCAGCCGGTGTGCAGGAGCACGGCAGCACCGGCGAGAGCCCGATCGGCGAGGGTCTCCGCGCGGATGCCGCGCCGCTCGGCGTTCCACGCGTCCTGCAGGTGAAACACCTCGGCGCGCAGGCCGACCAGGGTCGACAGATCGAGCCCGGCGAGGTCGCGGCCGTCGGCGTAGCGGTGGAAGGGCGAGTCCAGGTACGTCCCGGTGTTGCCGATCATCGTGATGACGTCCATCGCGAACTCGGTGCCTGCGGCGTACTTGGCGCGCGAGTCCTCGCGAGTCAGGTGCGGCGTGATGACGGGCGCAGGGAGTCCCGGGTAGGTGATCAGCCCGGCGCGGATGGGATGGCTGAGGTCGACGACATGCGTCGACGGGGCCCGATAGCCCTCCGTCCTGTCGATCCCGCGGCTTCCACGGTGGGGTTCCTCGACGAACCGCAACCCGCGGAGCTCGACGCTCTCGACGAGGGCGAGCCCGAGGTGGTGCACCAAGAGCCTGCCGACGGTCGATTCGTCGAGGTCGGCCGACGGCACGTCGAGCCGAAAACCGGTGCCCGTCAGATCGCCGGAGTTGGCGAAGCGGATCTCGAAGTCGAAGTGGGCGCGATGGTCGGGCATGCCCGAGAGCGTATCGGCGGTCCAAGGGGACGCCGCCATGTCGTTCGCCGAGGCCGTCGCCGACATTGCCCTGCTGTTCTGGGAGGCCATCAACGCCGAGACCGAGCGGCTCGAGCACCTGAGCTTTGCGGTGCTCGCACTCGGCGACACCTCGTACGAGTTCTTCTGCAACGCAGGCAAGTTGCTCGACGAGCGCCTGGAGGCGCAGGGTGCCACCCGGCTGCTCGACCGCGTCGACATCGACGGCCACTACGAACAAGTGGCCGCGCCGAAACACTCGGGCCCCGATCGCATTCATCCCTTCGAGGCCCGGCTGGCCGTCAATCGGCGGCTCAACTCCCCGGCATCGGACAAGGAGGTCCGCCACTACGAGGTGGACCTCACCGGCTCCGGGATCATCTACCGGGTTGGCGATTCGATCGCGGTGCACGCCACCAACGATCCCGCCCTTGTCGAGGAGTTCCTGGGCCGAGCTCGGCGTCGCCCCCGATCACGTCGTCGCCGATCACAGCGAGCCGCTCGGCGTCCTGCTGACCCGCGACCTCGAGATCCGGACGCCGTCACGCGCACTGCAGGCGTTGGTGGCCTCCCGAACCCCCGACGCGGAAGCTGCGGAGGCGCTCGGCGCCTACCACGTGCACCTGACGGTGGCGAACGTGCGCTACCACGTCGGGGCTCGCAGACACGGCGGCGTCGCCTCGACGTTCCTGGCCGACCGCGGCGATGCGGTCAGGGTGCATCTGCGACCGAACCACGCCTTCCGCCTGCCCGCCCCCGACGTGCCGATCGTCATGATCGGCCCAGGGACGGGCATCGCGCCGTTCCACGGCTTCCTGCAGGAACGCCACGCCAGCGACGCATCGGGGCGGTCCTGGCTGTTCTTCGGCGACCGACGGCGGGAGACGGACTTCCTCTACGGCGACGAACTCGAGGGTTTCGTGCAGTCGGGCACCCTGACCCGGCTCGACGTGGCATTCTCCCGCGACGGGGCCGACGGTGATCCCAAAGTCTCTGTCCAGCAACGCATGTGGGAGAAATCCGGGCAGCTGTTCGGCTGGCCTCAGGACGGCGCATACCTCTACGTGTGCGGTGACGCCGAGCGGATGGCCAAGGACGTCGATGCGACGTTGCACGACATCGTCGCCCGCTGCGGCGGCATGGACGCCGCGGCTGCGCACGCGTACGTCAACGACCTCATCAAATCCCACCGATACGTGCGGGGACGTCTACTAGCGCCTGGCATCCTTGGGCGATGGATCGCCTCTCGATCATCGATTCCGAATCACGCCGCTTCGCCGAGGTGCTCGCACGCGTCGAGCCCGACCGTCGCTGCACCACGTGTCCGGAATGGACCGCTTCGGACCTGTTGTGGCACCTCACCGAGGTGCACTTCTTCTGGGCCGGAATCCTCGAGCGCGACGTCCAGTCCGGGGCCGACCTCCCTGCAGTGGAAGCCGCGAAACCCCAGCGCCCCGCGGCGATGGCCGACGTCCTCCCCCTTCGCGAGCAGGCGACGGCCGCCCTACTGCGCGGGCTCGCCAGCCGAGACGACGCCGAGCCCCTCTGGTCGTGGTGGGCGCCCGATCAGACCGTCGGCTTCACCAGGCGCATGCAGACCTACGAAGCGACGATGCACCGCGTCGACGCGGAGTTGGCGGGCGGCCTGCCGGTCAGCCCGATCGCCGAGGACGTGGCCGCCGGCGCCATCGATCACGGCGTCGACGTGATGTGGGGCTGGAAACCCGATTCTGCGACCTACCGTGCCACGTCCGTCGTGGAGTTCGTCGCCAGCGACACCAGCCAGCGGTGGCTCGTCGAGGTCGGGAGCTGGACCGACGGCGACGACAGCGGCCCGATGGCGACGCGGGCCACAGACGGTGAGCCGACGACGACCGTCACCGCACCCGTCGTCGATCTGGCGCTGTGGGCGTGGACGCGTGGCGCCGAGGCTCGGATCTCCGGACGGCCAGAGTCCGTCGCTGCGTTGAATGCCGTTGTCACACAGGGCATGCCGTGAGATCAGCTCAGCGGTACACCTTGCCGCGCAGGATCACCAGGTCGGGGTTGTTCAGCACGGCGGCTCCCGACCGGGGATCCTCGGCGTAGCAGACCAGGTCGGCTGACGCGCCGTGCTCGAGCGCGGGTCTGCCCAGCCATCGTCTGGCGTCCCAGCACGCCGCGCCGAGCGCGTCGGTGGGACTCATCCCGATCTCCTTGAGCGCATCGACCTCGTCGGCGATCCGGCCGTGCGCGACCATGCTGCCCGCGTCGGTCCCCGCATAGATCGGAATGCCCGCGTCCCTGGCCGCGGCCATCCGATCCGGGCACGACGCGTAGAGGGCGCGCATGTGGGCCGCGTAGGTCGGGTACTTGGCCGCGGCGTCGGCGATGCCGGGGAAGTTCCTGGTGTTGATCAGCGTGGGCACCAACGCCGTTCCGTGTTCGACCATCAGCGTGATGATGTCGTCCGTGATGCCCGTGCCGTGCTCGATGCAGTCGATTCCGGCAGTGATGAGCCCGGGCAGCGCGTCCTCACCGAATACGTGGGCAGTCACCCTTGCGCCTTCGGCGTGGGCGGCGTCGATGGCGTCCTTGAGCACCCGGTCGGACCACAGCGGTGCGAGATCGCCTACGCTGCGGTCGATCCAGTCGCCGACCAGCTTGACCCAGCCGTCGCCGAACCTGGCCTGCTGCGCCACCGCTTCCGGGAGCTGCGACTCGTCCTCGACGTCGATCGGCAGACCTGGGCTGTACCGCTTGGGCCTGGCCAGGTGGCGTCCCGCCCGGATGATGCGAGGAAGGTCGTCGTGGTCGTCGAGGCTGCGGGTGTCGGTGGGCGAGCCGGCGTCGCGCAGCAGTAGCGCACCGACGTCACGCTCGGCTTCGGCCTGAGCGATCGCCTCATCGAGCTCGATGGCACCGTGCTCGCCGAGCCCGACGTGGCAGTGCGCGTCGACGAGTCCTGCGACGATCCAGCCACCGTCCCAGACGGTTTCGGCGTCGGCGACCGGTTCCGCGCTCAGCGCACCGTTGACCACCCACCACTGCACCCGCTCCCCGTCGGGGAGCCCGCGGCCCAACACGTGCAGGCGCAACGGCTACTTCTGGCCGGGGAACTTCAGCTTGGACAGATCGAAGTCGGCAAGGCCGGGGGGCAGCTCGTCGAGCCCCTTCGGCATGTTCGACAGGTCGGGGAAGCCGGCAGGCGGGCCGCCGCCAACGCCCAACGGGTTCGCCACCCTCGGCGGCGTCGGCCCACGGCCGCCCTTCTTCTTGCCTGCCTGCTTGTTCTTGCCCTTGGCGGCCTTGCTCTTGGAACTCTTGCGGCCGAACGGCATTCCCATCTGTCCGGCCATCTGCGACATCATCTTGCGCGCTTCGAAGAACCGGTCGACGAGTTGGTTGACCTCCGAGACGTTGACGCCGGAGCCGTTGGCGATGCGGAGCCGCCGGGAGGCGTTGATGATCTTCGGGTCGGCCCGCTCGGCCGGTGTCATGCCGCGGATGATGGCCTGCACGCGGTCGAGTTGGGTGTCGTCGACGGCGGCCAGCGCGTCCTTCATCTGGCCCGCGCCTGGCAACATGCCGAGCAGGTTGCCGATGGGACCCATCTTGCGGATCGCCAGCATCTGCTCGAGGAAGTCCTCGAGGGTGAGCTCGCCGGAGCCGATCTTGGCTGCGGCGGCCTCGGCCTGGTCGGCGTCGAAGACCTGCTCGGCCTGCTCGATGAGGCTCAGCACGTCGCCCATGCCGAGGATGCGGCTTGCCATCCGGTCGGGATGGAAGACGTCGAAGTCCTCGAGCTTCTCACCGGTGGACGCGAACAGGATCGGCACCCCGGTGACCTCGCGCACGGACAGCGCGGCGCCACCGCGGGCGTCGCCGTCGAGCTTGGTCAGCACGACGCCTGTGAAGCCGACGCCCTCGCGGAACGCCTCTGCGGTGGTGACGGCGTCCTGGCCGATCATCGCGTCGAGAACGAAGATGACCTCGTCGGGATCGACGGCATCGCGGATCGCGGCGGCCTGGCCCATCAACTCCTCGTCGATGCCGAGCCGACCCGCGGTGTCGACGATGACCACGTCGTAGTGCTTGGACTTGGCCTCGGCGAGACCGGCCGCGGCGACGGCGACGGGATCGCCCGGCGTCATCTGTTCGATGGTGTTGCCGGTCGGCGACACGCCCGGATGCGGCGCGTACACCGCGACGCCCGCCCGTTCACCGACGATCTGCAGCTGGTTGACCGCGCCGGGCCGCTGCAGGTCGCAGGCCACCAGCAACGGCGTATTGCCCTGCCCCTTGAGCCATTTGGCGAGCTTGCCGGCCAGGGTCGTCTTACCGGAGCCCTGCAGGCCCGCCAGCATGATGACCGTAGGTGGCGTCTTGGCCCATGCCAGTTGCCGCGTCTCGCCGCCGAGGATGCCGACGAGCTCGTCGTTGACGATCTTGACGACCTGTTGCGCCGGGTTCAGCGCACCCGAGACCTCGGCGCCCTTGGCGCGCTCCTTGATGCGGGAGACGAACTCGCGCACCACTGGAAGCGAGACGTCCGCCTCCAGCAGGGCGAGCCTGATCTCGCGGGTGGTCGCATCGATGTCGGCGTCGGTCAGCCGCCCCTTGCCACGGAGTCCCGAAAGGACTCCGGTCAACCGGTCGGACAGGGATTCAAACACCCGACCAGCCTAACCGGGGTGGCGCTTGGCCGACGGAGCGGGCAACTCCCTCGCCCGGCTGACGGATACCACCTCGTATACGATCCTGGATACACGGCAGGAGAGGCGGCATGAGCGATCTCGCGGACCGGGTGTTCGTGTTGCTCCGCGACGATCTCATGTCCGGGGGGCTGTCGCCCGCCGAACGGCTCTCGGAAATGGCCCTTGCCGAGCGATACGGAGTCTCCAGGACGCCCGTTCGCGAAGCGCTGGCCCGATTGCTCGCAGACGGCCTGATCGAGCGTCGAGAGCGCGGCCTCTACCCCTACCGACCGAGCCTGCAGGATCTGGACGGCCTCTACGAACTCCGCACCACCGTCGAGGTCCGCGGCATCGTGCGCGTCGAGGAGGACGCCGCCCGGTCACACGACCACGACGTACTCGGCCCCGAGTTGGACCGCTGGCAGGCCTTCGCCGCCTCGTCCCCGCGTCCCGACGCCGGCTTCGTCGCCGAGGACGAGCGGTTCCACGTCCAGTTGCTGTCGTCGGCGGGGAACCAGGCCCTGGTGGCCGCGCTCGAACTGGTCAACGTGCGGATTCGCCCGGTACGGATGTTCGACTACCTCACCGAGGACCGGATGCAGGCCACCATTGCCGAGCACATTCAGATCGCCGAGCGGATCCTCGACGGCGACCTGGTCGCGGGCAGGAAGGCTCTGATGGCGCACATCGAGGGATCGCGCAACGTCGCGATCGACAGGGCCAGCCGGGCGCTGTCGATGGCCGGCATCGTGATGGCCCTGCGGACCTGACGGTCAGCTGGCCTCTGATGCAGGCTTTGGCGGCGGCGCGGGCAGCACCGCATACATCTCCCGCTCGAGTTCCTCACGGGCCGCCGCATAGTCGGCGGTGGCCGTGCCCACGGCGAGCGTCGGCACGACGATGCCGAACACGTCGTCGACCGACGATCCCAGCGTGGTGACCCTGGCCCAAACGATGTCGAGGCCGTCACGTTCGATGACTGCCGACAGCTGTGCCAACAGCCCGGCGCGGTCCGCGCTGCGGATCTGCACGACGTACTCCCCCGGCGAGGTGCCTTCGAACCAGAAGATCCGCGGTGGCGGGGCTGCCTCGTTCACGGGGACGGCGGCGAGGATCTCACCGGCCCTTGCGGTGTTCGTGGCGGCCGCTTCCGCATCGCGGTGTTCGAAAGTTCCGATCACGTCGAGATCGCCGTCGAGCGCGAGGATGAACTGCTGGCGCAGCAGCTCGGCGGCGGGTGGCGTGCCGAAGTGCGGCGACACGACGAACGTGTTGATCGCCACCCCCTCGTGGCTGTTGACCGACGCAAAATGCACCCGCAGCGAGTTCAATGCGAGCACGCCCGCCGCCTTGGACAGCAACCCGCGGCGGTCCGGGGCGATCATCGTGACGTTGTAGACGTGCGCGTCGACGGGCGTCAGGTCGACGTGCACGCCTCCGTCGGCGGCCAGCGCCAGATATTGCGGCTCGATCGGATCGGGATGAGGTAGCGGCTCGCCCGCCATGACCAGCCGGCACCGCCGCACCAGGTCGCCGATCAGGGAGGCCCTCCAGTCGCCCCACACCCCGGGACCGGTGGCCAGCGAGTCTGCCTCGGCGAGCACCTGCAACAACTCCAGCAGCACCGAATCGCCATCGAGTGCGTTGACTACCGCGTCAATGGTCCTCGGGTCCTGCAGATCTCGCCGGGTCGCGGTGTCCGGCAGCAGGAGGTGGTAGCGCACGATCTTGGAAAGCACCTCGACGTCGGACGGCCACATGCCAAGCCGGGTGCCGATCTGGATGGCGAGATCCGCGCCGATGACGCTGTGGTCGCCGCCGCGGCCCTTCCCGATGTCGTGCACCAGCGCGCCGAGCACCAGGAGATCGGGGCGTGACACCCGAGTGGTGAACGCGCTTGCCCGCGAGACGGTTTCGACGAGGTGTCGGTCCACGGTCCAGATGTGCACGACGTCGCGGGGCGGCAGGTCACGAACCGCACCCCATTCGGGAAAGAGCCTGCCCCACAGGCCGGTTCGATCCAGCGCCTCGACGGTAGCCACCGTCGCGGGCCCGGCGGCCAGCATCACCAGGAGGTCATTGAGCGCTTGGCGCGGCCACGGCGTGCGCAGTTCGGGCGCCGCTTCGGACAGTCGACCGAGCGTGGACGCCGCGATCGGCAGTCCGGTGGTGGCCGAGGCGGCGGCGACGCGCAGGATCAGGCCGGGGTCGCGTTCGGGCCGGGCATCCCTTGCCAGGATCACCTCTCCCCCGAACTCGATGACCCCCTCGTCCAGCGGCCTGCGGGTGGGGCGCCGCAGCGCGGCGAAACCGCGGCGCGGCAACGCATTGGCCGCGGTCCTCACGCCAGCGTCGACGTAGTAACTGATCGTGCGGGCGGCATCGCTGAGCATGCGGGCAAGGTCGAACCGGTCACCGATGCGCAGCGCGGCACCGATCTCGTCGGCGTACTGCGCGAGCAGCATCTCCCTGCCGCGGTGCGAGATCCGGTGCAGTTCGGTCCGAACGTTGAGCAGCGCGAGGTGAGCATCGCCGAGAGAGCCGGTCGGTGATGCCAGGGACCGGCTGGGGTACACGTCGGCGAGCTGCGCGATCGCAAGCGCATTGAGCAGCTGAACGTCGCGGAGTCCGCCGCGCCCGTTCTTCAGGTCGGGCTCGGCGCGGTGGGCGATCTGACCGCTGCGTTGCCACCGCGACTGGGTGTGTTCGACGAGTTCTTCGAACCGCGAGGCGATCCCGGTGCGCCACTGTCTGCGCGCGCCGCCGACGATCAGCGCCGACAGGTCGGAGTCACCCGCGATGTGGCGGGCGTCGAGCATGGCAAGGCCCGCCGAGATGTCCTCGCCCGCGACCTTCAGCGCCTCCGGTACCGTCCTGACGCTGTGGTCGAGGTGAATGTTGGCGTCCCACAAGGGATACCAGAGAAGTTCTGCCACGCTGGTGACGGTGTCGGCTGGCATGTTGTCGTGCACGAGCGTCAAATCGAGATCGGAGTACGGCAACAGTTCTCCCCGACCGAGACCACCGGTGGCGACGATGGCGAAGCCACTTGTCGGGGTGATGCCGATCTCGGCGGCCTTCGTGGTGAGCCAGAATTCGTTCAGATCGAGGAGGGCATCACGTAGCGCGGCCGAGTCGAGGTGTTTGGATCCGCCGTTGAGGAGCTGTTTGGCCGCCTTCGCAAGATCGGTGGCCGGACGTGACGAACCCGCTGCCGGCGCCTCCCATCGAGAGGCCCCGGCAGCGGGATCTGGTGTCTGCTTTGTCATCTCGGCCCTTCCCCGGCGCAGCGATTGATTCACACTCGGTGCTCGTCCGGGAGACAGAGCCTCAATGGATCCTCAGTGGATCAGATCACGGGTGCATCAGATCGCGTCGTTCCCCCGCTCACCGGTACGTACCCGCACGACGGTGTCGACTGGACTGACCCACACCTTGCCGTCACCGATCTTGCCGGTGCGTGCCGCCTGGACGATGACGTCGACCACCTTGTCGACGGCGGAATCGTCCACCAGGACCTCGACTCGCACCTTTGGCACGAAGTCCACGGAGTACTCCGCACCTCGGTAGACCTCGGTGTGGCCCTTCTGCCTGCCATAGCCCTGCACCTCGCTGACGGTCATCCCAAGGATGCCCGCCTGCTCGAGACCCGTCTTGACGTCTTCGAGGGTGAACGGCTTGACGATCGCAGTGATCAGCTTCATTTAGTCAGTTCCTTCCGGGTCATTCTCAAGGCCCCTATGAATTCTTCCCGATCACGCGAGCTCATAAGCCGTTTCCGCATGCTCGGCCTCGTCGATGCCGTTGTGCTCATCCTCTTCGTCAAGCCGCAGTCCGAGGGTGAACTTCAGGATGTAGGCCAGAATCGTCGTCACGACGAAGGAGTAGATCAGCACCGCGAAGGCACCGACCGCCTGACGCCACAACTGGTCCAAGGAGTGGTCGCCGTAGAACAGGCCGTCGACCGCTGCCGGGGCTTCCTTGGTGGCGAAGAAGCCGATCAGCAGGGTGCCGGTCAGACCACCGACCATGTGCACGCCCACCACGTCGAGCGAGTCGTCGAAGCCGAACTTGAACTTCAGGCCGACCGCCAAGGCGCAGAGGCAACCGCCGATCGCGCCGATCGCCAGTGCACCAAGCACATTCACCGACGAACAGGACGGCGTGATCACGACGAGGCCGGCGACGATGCCGGACGCGGCGCCGAGCGTGGTGGGATGTCCGTCGCGGATCTTCTCCGTCAGCAGCCAGGCGAGCATCGCCGTGGCGGTCGCCACCGTGGTGGTGACGAAGGTGCTACCCGCGATACCACCGGAGTTCGTCGCCGAACCGGCGTTGAATCCGTACCAGCCGAACCACAGCAGACCCGCGCCGAGCATCACGAACGGCAGGTTGTGTGGCCGCATCGGTGCGCCGGGCCAACCCTTGCGCTTGCCAAGGACCAGACACAGCGCCAGGCCTGCGACACCGGAGTTGATGTGGACCGCAGTACCACCCGCGAAGTCGATTGCCTTGAGCTTGTTGGCGATCCAGCCACCGTGCTCACCGGTGTAGCCGTCGAAGGCGAACACCCAGTGCGCCACCGGGAAGTAGACGAACGTCGCCCACAGTCCAGCGAACACCAGCCAGCTTCCGAACTTGAGGCGATCGGCGACCGCACCGGACACCAGGGCCACGGTGATGATCGCGAACATCAGCTGGAATGCGACGAAGACGGTCTGCGGAATCGTGCCGAACAGCGCGATGTTGGTTGCGTCGACGGCGGCGGTACCCGTGGCGGGATCTGCGGCGACCGCGGCAACCGCGTTACCGCCGATGAGTCCCTTGAGACCGAAGTACTGCATGGGGTTGCCCATGAAGTTGCCGACGTCGTTGCCGAAGGCCATCGAGTAGCCGAAGAGCACCCACAGGACCGTCACCACGCCCATGGCGCTGATGCTCATCATGAGCATGTTCAGCACGCCCTTGGCGCGCACCATGCCGCCGTAGAAGAACGCCAGTCCCGGAGTCATCAGCAACACCAGTGCGGAACTCGCCAGCATCCATGCCGTATCCCCGGTGTCGGGGATACCCATTATCGGGAAGCCATCCACTCGCAGTTTCCTCCTTCGCCCATGCCACGGTTAGGCACCGTTGACCTAGGCAGTGACTTTGCGCAGTGGTTGTTTCGCGGATGACGCGCCCGTGTTTCGCTCGTGTGAACGGATCCGAGGATTGCGTTTCGTCGGTGTTAATCCCCTTGTCACACAATATGCGGGCCTTGGCGAGCCGCGATGATTAGCCCGCTACCCCGTGAGCGCCCGTCAACCCAGGAGCGCGTCGACGAACGCGGCGGGCTCGAACGGCGCAAGGTCGTCGGGCCCCTCACCCAGTCCGACCAGCTTGACGGGCACCCCGAGCTCCTGCTGTACCCGAAAGACGATCCCGCCCTTGGCCGTTCCGTCCAGCTTGGTCAGCACCACACCGGTGATGTCGACGACTTCGGCGAAGACCCGGGCCTGGGGCAGCCCGTTCTGGCCGATCGTTGCGTCGAGCACCAGCAGCACCTCGTCGACCTCGGCGCGCTTGCTGACCACCCGCTTGACCTTGCCGAGTTCGTCCATCAGGCCCGTCTTGGTGTGCAGCCGGCCCGCCGTGTCGATCACCACGACGTCGGCCCCGGACTCGATCCCCTTGTCGACGGCGTCGAACGCCACCGAGGCCGGATCGGCCCCCTCGGGGCCACGCACCACCTCAGCGCCGACCCGCGAGCCCCAGCTCTGCAACTGGTCGGCCGCGGCGGCGCGGAAGGTGTCGGCAGCACCTAGCACCACGCGGCGGCCGTCGGCGACGAGCACGCGGGCGAGCTTGCCGACGGTGGTGGTCTTGCCGGTTCCGTTGACGCCGACGACCAACAGCACCGACGGTTTGTCGTTGTGCGGCAACGCCTTGATCGAGCGGTCAAGGCCGGGCTGCAACGCGGAGATCAGCACGGAGCGCAGCACGGCGCGGGCGTCCGCCTCCGTGCGAACGGTGTTGGCCGCCATCTCCGACCGCAGCGCGGCGACGACCGATTCTGTGACGACCGGTCCAAGGTCCGCGATCAGCAGGGTGTCCTCGACCGACTCCCACGACTCATCGTCGAGGTCACCGCCGCCGAGCAGGCCGAGCATGCTGCGCCCGAGGGTGCCCTGCGACTTGGCGAGCCTGCCGCGCAGCCGCTCCAGCCTGCCGTCGGCGGGCTCGATCACCTCGACGGCGGGTACCGCCGGCTCCGGTGGGGCCTCGACGGGTGGCTCGGGAAGCCGAACGTCGGAGATCGTCCGCTTGGGTGCGTCGCGCGGGATGGTCGCGTCGTCCCCGACGGCGGGTAGACCGCTGGTGTCGATGCGTTCGGCGGGTGGGGCCGGCGCCTCGACGGGTTCCCGCGTCTCCGTGGTCTGGCTGAAGGTGATGCCCGACGATGCCGTGTAACCGCCCGAACGGTCCACCGGTGTGGCTGCGTCCGGCTTGGACAGGCTGACCTGCCGTCTGCGGTAGCGCACCAACCCTAGGACGAGGGCGGCTATGACGAGGACGGCGATGACCGCGAGTGCGATCCACAAACCTTGGGACACCGCGACATTGTCTCAGGGTGTGTGGGCGCCGATTACCAGCGGCTCAGGGCGCTTCGCCCTTTCCCGCTACAACTACTCCCCGGTCGCTTCGCTCCTGCCCGCCGAAATCAGCTCCTGACCGCGCATCCTTTGCGAGATGACCGTGGTGATGCCGTCGTCGCGCATCGTCACGCCGTACAGTGCGTCGGCGATCTCCATCGTCGGCTTCTGGTGTGTGATCACGATCAGCTGGGAAACCTCGCGCAACTGCTCGAACAGGCTGATCAGGCGGCGAAGGTTGACGTCGTCCAGCGCGGCCTCGACCTCGTCCATGACGTAGAACGGGGACGGGCGGGCCCGGAAGATCGCCACCAGCATCGCGACGGCGGTCAGCGACTTCTCGCCACCGGACAGCAGCGAGAGCCGCTTGATCTTCTTGCCAGGCGGGCGGGCCTCCACCTCGATGCCGGTGGTGAGCATGTCGTCGGGGTTGGTCAGCAGCAGACGGCCCTCACCGCCGGGGAACAGCGTCGCGAACACCTGGGTGAACTCACGTTCCACGTCGGCGTATGCCTCGGCGAACACCTGCAGGATGCGGTCGTCGACGTCGGCGATGACGTCGAGCAGGTCCTTTCGCGCGGCCTTGACGTCCTCGAGCTGGGTGGACAGGAAGTTGTACCGCTCCTCCAGTGCGGCGAACTCCTCCAGCGCCAGCGGGTTGACCCTGCCCAGTTCGGCGAGCTCGCGTTCGGCCTTCTTGAGGCGCCGTTCCTGGGTGGGTCGGTCGAACGGCAGCGGGGCTGGCGCGGTGACCTGCTCGCCGCGCTCCTTGGCCTGTTCGTACTCGGCCATCTCCAATTCGGTCGGCGGCAACGACACCTCGGGCCCGTACTCGGCGACGAGGTCGGCGACGGCCATGCCGAACTGTTCGAGGGCCTGCTGCTCGAGTTGCTCGATGCGAAGCGCTGCTTGGGCTTTGGCGACTTCGTCGCGATGCAGTGCGTCGGTGATGGCCGCGATCTTGGTGCTGAGCTCGTTGACCTCGGCGCGTGCCTTGGTGAGCGCCTCGCCGCGATGGGTGCGTTCGACGGCCAGCTCGTTGCGATTGCGCTCGGCCACTGCGACGGCAGAGGCGAGCCTCGCGGCCACCAGGCGTCCCGATTCGGCCACCGCGGCCGCTACGGTCGCGGCGTGCTGGCGGGCGTCCCGCGCCCGTTGTGCGCGCATCCTGGACTGCCGCTCGGCGGCGGCAGCTCTGCGCAGCGAATCCGCCCTGCCGCGAACGGCATTCGCGCGTTCCTCGGCGGTACGTACGGAGAGCCGGGCCTCCACCTCGGCGGCGCGGGCGGCCTCGGCGGCGGCCGTCGATTCGAGGCGATCGACGGGTTCGGAGTCCATCGTGGGTACTTGCTGAGCATTGTGCAGGCGGGTCTCCAGTGCGGTCAGCTCCTCGACCGTGGCCACCCGGCCGGTTTCGAGCTCCTCGCGCTGTGTCATCAGCCGCTTCCACTCGTCCTCGCTGACCCTGGCGTCCTGGCCGAGCCTGCCGAGCTGCTCGTAGATCGACGAGATCGCGGCATCGGATTCGTTGAGTGCGGCCAGCGCCTGCTCGGCGGAGTCCTGCCTCGCCAACTGCTCGGCGAGCGCGCCCGACAACGCGGCCGACAGCTCGCGGGTCTGCCGTTCGCTGGCCTCGAGTTCGACGCGGGCCTTCTCGATCTCCGACGTGATTTCCAGGGTGCTGGGCTTGCGGTCGGATCCGCCGTTGACCCATCCCGCACCGACGATGTCGCCGTCCGTCGTCACGGCGCGCAGTTGTGGGCGTGCGGCCACCAAGTCGAGCGCAGCGCCAAGATGATCGACGACGGCGACCCTGGCCAGCAGCGCGGTGAACGCACCGCGCAGCCGTGCGGGGGCATCGACGAGGTCGAGGGCCCACCGCGCCCCACCGGGCAGCGGGCCTGCCGAGTCGCCATGCGGGGCGGCGACCTCGGGCCAGTCGCCGAGCAGGATCGCGGCGCGTCCGCCGTCGCGGTCCTTCAGCGCGGTGACCGCCGCGCGGGCGGCACCGAAGTCGTCGGCGGCGAGTGCGTCGGCGGCCGCACCAAGCACGGCGGCGACTGCCACCTCGTAACCGGGGCTGACCCGGACCATCTTGGCGACGGAGCCGAAAAGCCCTGGGCCGGTGTGGTTCTCCTGCAGCCAGGCCGCGCCGTCCTTGCGGTCCAGGCCGACCGACAACGCATCGATGCGTGCCCTGAGCGAGGCCACCTGCCGTTCGGCGCCCCGCTCGGCCGCCTGCAGTTCGGCCACCCGCTCGTCGGCCAGCCGCAGGGCGGTGACGGTGCGGTCGTGATGATCGTCGAGGCCCACCTCGCCTGCGTCGAGCTCACCGACGCGCGCCTGCACCGTCTCGAACTCGGCCTTGGTCACCTGCACCCGGCTCGCGGCGTCCTCGATGGCCACCGAAAGCCGTGCGACGCCTTCGTCGATCGACTCGACGCGGGTACGCATGGTGTCAACCTGGCCAGCGAGGCGGGCCAGGCCCTCCCGGCGGTCGGCTTCGGCGCGGGCAGCTGCCATGTGTGAGCGTTCCGCTTCTGCCGCAACGCTTTCGCGCTCGATGAGCTCGGCACGCGCGGCCTCGAGCAGTTCCTTGGACTCGTCGAGTGCGGCGATCAGCTCACGCTCGCGGGCGGCGACCTCTTCGGCCTCGGCCTCGAGGGCCTCCGGGTCGGGGCCCGAGGACGCCTCGATGCCGATCTCGAGGTGCTGCGCGCGCTCGGAGGCGATGCGGACAGTCGCGCTGACCCGTTCGGCCAGCGCCGACAGCCGGAACCAGGTCTGCTGCGCCGCCTCGGCGCGCCCGGTGAGCCCCGACACCGCCGACTCGTGGGCGGCCAGTTCGAAGCTCGCCTCGTCCAGCCGGTTGGTGAGGTCGTCGTGATCCTTGCGCAGCATCGTCTCGGCCTGATTGGTGTCGTCGAACTCGGCCTGGCGTTTGACCAGGTCATCAGCCGCCAGCCGGAGCCGGGCGTCGCGCAGATCTGCCTGGATGGTCTGGGCGCGGCGGGCCATCTCGGCCTGCCTGCCCAGCGGCTTGAGTTGGCGTCGCAGCTCGGTGGTGAGGTCGTTCAGGCGCGCGAGGTTGGCCGACATCGAGTCGAGCTTGCGGACCGCCTTCTCCTTGCGCTTGCGGTGCTTGAGCACGCCGGCGGCTTCCTCGATGAACGCCCGGCGGTCCTCGGGGCGGGATTCGAGGATCTCGGACAACTTGCCCTGTCCGACGATGACGTGCATCTCGCGACCGATGCCGGAGTCGCTGAGAAGCTCCTGCACGTCCATCAATCGGCAACTGCTGCCGTTGATTTCGTATTCGCCGGCACCGTCGCGAAACATGCGCCGCGTGATGGATACCTCGGAGTACTCGATCGGCAGCGCGTTGTCGGAGTTGTCGATGGTCAGCGTCACCTCGGCCCGACCCAGCGGCGCGCGCGACGACGTGCCGGCGAAGATGACGTCCTCCATCTTGCCGCCGCGCAACGTCTTGGCGCCCTGCTCGCCCATCACCCACGTCAAGGCGTCGACGACGTTGGACTTACCCGATCCGTTGGGCCCAACGACGCAGGTGATGCCGGGTTCGAAGCGCAGAGTCGTCGACGAGGCGAAGGATTTGAAACCCTTCAGCGTCAGACTCTTCAGGTGCACGACGTGCCACACTACCGCCGCATCGGGCTATCTCTCGACGAAGCCCAAGAACGGTTCACCGGTGTCGGACCAGTCCGCCACCACGCTATCCACGCTGCCTGGGGTTTCACCGCTCCGCAGCAGGTCAAGCAGTCGCTCGCAGGACGACCGCGGGCCATGGGCGACGACCTGCACGCGCCCGTCTGACTTGTTGGCGGCGAACCCCGTCAGCCCCAATTCCAACGCGCGGGACCGGGTCCACCACCGGAATCCCACACCCTGGACATGCCCGTGCACCCAGGCCGTCAGCCGGACGTCGTGGTCAGGACTGGCCACTATTGGTCACTTCGAACGTAACCTCGGTACCAGACTTCAGGGTCCGCCCCACCGTGCACACCTTGTCGATGGACCGTTCGACCACGGTCTTCAGCTTCGCGATCTCGTCTTCGGAGAGCCCCGACAGGTCGACGACGAGGTTCTCCTCGATGAGTGGATAGCGCTCCTGGGAGCGGTCGGCGGGGCCGGACACCTTGATCGTCGTCTGGTAGTCGTCACCGAGCCGGCTGCCCAGCGAATGGTCGCTGCTCATTCCGCTGCACGCGGCCAGCGCGATCTTGAGCAGCTCACCGGGGGTGAAGACGCCCTCGACGTCCTCCGACCCGATCAGCACCTCCGCGCCTCGAGAGCTGCGGCCCGTGTAGCGGCGCACGCCCGTGCGCTCCACCCAGAGATCTGTCATGCCGTTCCTTTCCTCGCGAGCGCGCGTGTCCGTACCCCGACACGCCGCCAAACAGCAGCAGTCTGCGCGCGCTCGCGCCGTGTTGCGATCAACGTCGTGGCCGCGGCTGACATTTCGGGCAGTAGTACGACGAGCGGTTCATGAACTTCTCCCGCAGCATCACCGCGCCGCACCGCCCGCACGGCTCGCCCTCGCGGCCGTAGGCGTCCAGCGAGCGTTCGAAGTAGCCGGACTCACCGTTGACGTTGACGTACATCGAGTCGAACGACGTGCCGCCCTGGACGAGCGCGTCGCGCATGACGTCTCCGGCGTGGTCCAGGATCGCGCCAAGTGTTGGCTTCGACAACGCCGACGCCAGCCGTGCACCGTTCACCTTCGCCCGCCACAACGACTCGTCGGCGTAGATGTTGCCGATTCCCGACACCACGGTCTGGTCGAGCAGCTGGCGTTTGATCTCGGAGTGCTTGCCCCGCAACACCTTTACCGCGGCGGCGCGGTCGAACAACGGGTCGAGCGGGTCACGGGCGATGTGCGCGACCGGCTCGGGCACCTCGGTGCCGTCGACGGTGACCAGGTCGGCGAGCATCCAACCGCCGAACGTGCGCTGGTCGACGAAGCTCACCGTGGTGCCGTCGTCGAGGAGCGCCGCGATGCGCAGATGCTCCGGCTTCGGCACTTCACCGAGCAGCATCTGCCCACTCATGCCGAGATGAACCACGAGGGACTCGGAACCGTCGAGGATCAGCCAGAGGAACTTCCCGCGCCGACCCGTGCCAGTGATCGTCGACTCCAGCAGCCGTGCGGTGAGATCGGCTGGGCCTGCCTCGTGCCTGCGGACAGCGCGGGGGTGGTGAACCCGCACCGCGGTGATGGTGCGGCCGGTGACGTGCGCCTCCAGTCCGCGCCGGACGACCTCCACCTCGGGCAGTTCAGGCATTCAGCTCAAGCACCCTCGACCGGCGCCGCTTCCAGCGCGGCATACGCCGCGGCGGCCGCATGCTGCTCTGCTTCCTTCTTGGTCCGACCGCTACCTTCTCCGTAGTCCTTGCCGTTCACCACAGCACGCGCGGTGAAGTACTTGTCGTGCTCGGGGCCCGTCGAGGTCAGGATGTAGGACGGCACACCGATCCGGCGCGCCGCCGAGAGCTCCTGCAGGCTGGTCTTCCAGTCCAGTCCGGCACCGAGATTGGCTGCGGTTTCCAGTAATTCGCCGAACAGCCGCAGGATGACGTCGCGGGCCACCTCGTGTCCGTGTTCGGTGTACGTCGCGCCGAGCAACGACTCGAGCCCGTCGGCCAGAAGGTTGGCCTTCTGCGCTCCGCCACTGGCGAGCTCGCCCCGGCCCAACAGCAGATACGAACCAAGGCCGTCATCGGTGAGTTCGCGAGCGATCTGCGCTAGCGCCTGGGTGTTGACGACGGCCGACTTGAGCTTGGCCAGTTCGCCCTCGGTGCGGTTCGGGTACTTGGCGAAGATCTCCGCGGTGATGACCAGCCCGAGCACGGCGTCGCCCAGGAACTCGAGCCGCTCGTTGGTCGGAAGGCCGCCATTCTCGTAGGCAAAGCTGCGATGCGTCAGCGCCACGGTGAGCAGCCCGTCGGGCAGTTCTACGCCCAGCGCCTTGAGCAGCGGCGTGCGATCGACCGTCACTCAGGCTTCTCCGGATCCTCGCCGTTCGGCTCGGCTGTCGGCTGGGAGGGAAACACAGTTGCGAGCTTGGCCCAGCGCGGGTCGATCACGTCGTGGTGATGATCCGGTTCAGCGTCGGCGAGCCGGACGCCGCACTGTGGGCACAGGCCGGGGCAGTCGTCTTGGCACACCGGGGAGAACGGCAGCTCGAGGCCGATCGCATCGATGATCGGCTGCTCCAGGTCGATGGTGTCGTCGACGACGTGACCGACCTCGTCCTCCTCGGTGGTGGCCTCGGTGGCGCTGTCCGGGTAGGCGTACAACTCCGTGAGGTGGATCTCCACGTCCCCGGTGATCGGGGTGAGGCAGCGTGCGCACTCACCCGTCGTGGGTGCCGCGACGGTTCCGGTGACCAGCACGCCCTCCGATACCGACTCCAGCCGCAGGTCGAGCTCGACGGGTGCACCCTTGGCGATGCCGAGCAATGCGATGCCGATGCGCGCAGGTGCGGTCACGGTCTCGGTGAGTTCCACCATCGACCCAGGCCGGCGGCCGAGCCGGGACACGTCGATCACGAACGGCGAGTGCCAGTCGCTCCGTTTTCGGTGTCCCGACTTAGCTGCCATGGCGGCAATCCTAACGGCGGCCCATACTGCGCTTCTGCCACGTCCGGCGGGCAGTCCACGCAAGCGCGGCTCCAGCGCAGCGACGCCGGGGAATGCAACCCGAACGTCAGCGCTGGGCGTAGTCGTGCGTGCCCGCGGCAGTACGCAGCTGGTGGCGACCGCGGCTGACCGAGCGCAGCGTCCCGTTCAAGTACTCCTCGAACTCGGCGAGTTTGCTGTCGACGTAGATGTCGCACTCCCCGCGCAGCCGGTCCGCCTCTGCGTGGGCGGTGTCGACGAGCCGGGTTGCCTCGTTGGTGGCGGTCTGGACGATCTCGGTCTGCGACACCAGGCGCTGCTGCTCCTTGATGCCCTCCTGCACGGCCTTCTCGTAGGAGAGGTTGCCGTTCTCGATCAGCCTGTCGGCCTCGGACTTGGCGCGTCCGGTGCTGGCCTCGTACTCCCGCTTCGCGGCGGCCGCGATGCGATTGGCCTCGTCGCGGGCCTCGGCGACCATGCGCTCACTGTGCTGACGTGCCTCGGCGACCATCCGGTCGGCCTGGCCCTTGGCGTCGGCCAGCAGCCGGTCGGCGTCACTGCGGGAATGGTTGATCAACGAGTCGGCTTCTGCCGTTGCGGTCGCCACCATCGAATCGGCGTGCTCCTTGGCATCGCGCAGCATCGCGTCACGTGCGTCGAGCACGTCCTGGGCGTCATCCAGCTCCCCGGGAATGGCGTCCTTGATGTCGTCGAGCAACTCGAGGACGTCGCCGCGAGGCACCATGCACCCTGCCGTCATCGGGACGCCACGGGCTTCTTCCACGATCGCGCCGAGCTCGTCGAGCGCTTCGAATACTCGGTACACGGCAAGATCCTCCACCACTAGTTGATGGTTACCAGTGTGCCTGGTGTTACGCCTGTGACTCGGTTTGCCGCGCCGGTGTGTCGCGGTGTTCTCGACGAGATCTGGGACATTGACCCTGTTCGGAGCTCCCTACAAGGTTGAATTGACCGGATGGACGCCCCTGCCGAACCCGCGCCACCAGAGTCGAACCAACGCCTGCACCCGCGAGTCCGAGTCCGCCGCAGCCGCCCGCCAAGGCCGAGACCGGCCTCGAACACGAAATCGGGATCGCAAGCCGCAACGGCCGATGGGCATTGATCGCCGCGCTGTGTGCGGCAATCGTGTCAGGAGCTCAAGTCGACCATCAACAACTCACTTGGCGTGCTGTTGGCGGGAAGCCCCCAAATGGCCGAGATCGTTCCGAAGTTCGCAACGGTGGTCGGCGACTTCTCCGGCCAGCACCTCAACCCGTTCATCCTTCGCTACCTCACGCCAGGAGGGGCCGGCCAGAACGATGACGCCGGGATGCTGCGCGACGAAGCTGCCTTGTCAGCGGCCCAGCTTGGTCCCTAGCCGTTGGTTGACAGCCTCGGGCAGCAATCCAGAGACGTCACCGCCGAGGGAGGCCACCTCCTTGGCGAGCGACGACGATACGAACGAGTAGCGCGGCGTGGTGGCGACGAAGAACGTGTCGACGCCTGCGACGTGCTTGTTCATCTGCGCCATCTGCAGCTCGTACTCGAAGTCGGTGCCGGTGCGCAGGCCCTTGACGATGGCGGTCAGACCGCGCGACTTCACGAAGTCGACCACCAGCCCCGATCCTGATTCGACGCGCAGGTTCGGCAGGTGCTCGCATGATTCCTCGATCATCGCGATGCGCTCGTCGGCAGTGAACATCCCGGCCTTGTTGGGGTTGACCAACACGGCCACGACGACCTCATCGAACTGAGCAGAAGCGCGCTCGAAGACGTCGATGTGGCCGAGGGTCACCGGATCGAAGGATCCCGGGCATACGGCGCCACTCATGGTGGACGACGCTACGCGATCTCGCCGAATTCGAGGCGGGTGTCCCCGTAGCGGCGCTCCCGCCCCGGCGTCCAGCCGGCCGGCCACGTCAACGCCGGGCCGGACGTGGCGCGCTCGATCACCGCGATCGCTCCGTCCGCCACCCAGCCGCGGTCGACGAGCGCCGCGAGCACCGCTTCGACGTCGGCGGCGGGCACCTCGTACGGCGGATCGGCGAAGACCAGGTCGACGGGGCGTGCCGTACCGAAGGCGAGCGCGGTGACGACGGTGGAGTTGCGGACCGTCGCACCCGTGATGCCCAGCGCGGCGAGGTTCTGTGTGATGGCGGCGGCTGCGCGCCGGTCGGACTCCACGAACGTCGCCGATACCGCTCCCCGCGACAGTGCCTCGATGCCGAGCGCACCCGATCCGGCGTACAGGTCGAGCACGGTGGAACCGGCCAGCTCCATGCGCGCGTCGAGCACGTTGAACAGCGACTCCCTGACCCGGTCGGTGGTGGGGCGGGTCCCGGAGCCAGATCTACTCTGCGGCACCGTAATTCGGCGACCGCCGAACTGGCCGCCGATGATCCGGGTCAGACTGTTCCCCCGGCCGCTTCGCTCCCGCCTGCCGAACTGACCACCACCAGCAGGTCACCGCCTTCGACCTGAGCGGTCGCCGAAACGGCCACTCGGGCGACGGTGCCCGCCTTGGGTGCAGTGATGGCAGCCTCCATCTTCATGGCCTCGATGGTGGCGATGGTCTGGCCCGCCGACACCTTCTCGTCGGCGGCCACGTTGACGGTGACGACGCCTGCGAACGGTGCGGCCACGTGGTCCGGGTTGGTCCGGTCGGCCTTCTCGGCGACGGGGACGTCGACCGCGATGCTGCGGTCGCGCACCACCACCGGCCGCAGTTGGCCGTTGATGATGCACATCACCGTGCGCATGCCGCGTTCGTCGGCATCGGAGATCGCCTCGAGCCCGATGATGAGGTCGACGCCCTTGTCGATCTGGATGCGGTGTTCATCGCCGTGCCGCAGGCCGTAGTAGAACTGGTTGGCGCTCAGCCGCGACGTGTCGCCGTAGACCTCGCGATGGGCCTCGAATTCCTTTGTCGGGCCGGGGAATAGCAGCCGATTGAGCGTGGCCTGGCGGTCGCGGCCCGGAACGGCAAGAGCCGCTTCGTCCTCGACGGTCAGTGACGCAGTCGGCTTCGCCGGTGAACGCCCCGCCAGCGCCTTGGTGCGCAGTGGCTCGGGCCATCCACCCGGCGGGTCACCCAATTCGCCACGGAGGAAGCCGATCACGGATTCGGGGATGTCGAATCGTGCCGGGTCGGCCGCGAACTCGTCGGCCGTGGCGCCCGCACCGACGAGGGCGAGCGCGAGGTCTCCGACGACCTTGGACGACGGCGTGACCTTCACCAGGTGGCCAAGGATGCGATCGGCGCCCGCGTACGCGTTCTCGATGTCCTCGAACCGGTTGCCCATTCCGAGCGCGATGGCCTGCTGGCGAAGGTTCGACAGCTGACCACCGGGTATCTCGTGGGAGTACACCCTGCCCGTCGGCGCTGGAAGCCCAGATTCGAAGGGCGCGTATACCTTTCGCAGGGTCTCCCAGTACGGCTCGAGATCGCAGATGGCCCGCAGCGAGAGCCCGGTGTCGTGGGTGGTGTGGGCGGCCGCGGCGACGATGGAGCTCAATGCCGGCTGGCTGGTGGTTCCGGCCAGCGGCGCGGCGGCGCCGTCGACCGCACTGGCGCCCGCCTGCCACGCGGCGGTGTAGGTGGCCAGCTGCCCGCCGGGCGTGTCGTGGGTGTGCACGTGCACGGGTAGGTCGAACCGACTGCGCAAGGCCGCGACCAACGTCGTCGCCGCGGGGGGCCGCAGCAGCCCCGCCATGTCCTTGATCGCCAGCACGTGCGCGCCCGCATCGACTATCTGCTCGGCGAGCTTGAGGTAGTAGTCCAGCGTGTAGAGCGTCTCGGCGGGGTCGGACAGGTCGCCGGTGTAGCTCATGGCGACTTCGGCGATCGCCGAACCGCTTTCGCGCACCGCGTCGATCGCGGGACGCATCGAATCGACGTTGTTGAGCGCGTCGAAGATGCGGTAGATGTCGATGCCCGTCGCGGTGGCTTCCTCGACGAACGCCTTGGCGACGCTCTCCGGGTACGGGGTGTAGCCGACGGTGTTGCGCCCGCGCAGCAGCATCTGCAGGCAGATGTTGGGCACCGCCTCGCGGAGTGCCGCAAGCCGCTCCCACGGGTCTTCCTTCAGGAACCGAAGCGCCACGTCGTAAGTCGCGCCACCCCAACACTCGATGGACAGTAGCTCCGGCATCATCCTTGCGATGTGCGGCGCGACCGCCAGCAAGCCGGACGTGCGCACGCGGGTGGCGAGCAGCGATTGGTGCGCGTCGCGGAACGTGGTGTCGGTCAGGCCAACGGCAGGCGAGTCTCGCAGCCACGTCGCGAAACCCTCTGGCCCCAGCTCGGTCAGGCGTTGCTTGCTTCCTGGCTGCGGCGTCGTCTGCAGATCGAGCTCGGGCAGCTTGTCCTGCGGGTACACCCTGGTCTGGCCGCCGTACGGCGTGTTGACGGTGACCTCGGCGAGGTAGTTGAGCATCTTCGTGCCGCGGTCGGCGGGAATGTGCGCCGTCAGTAGATGCGGCCGTTCGTCGATGAACGACGTGGTGACCCGGCCTGCCCTGAAGTCGGGGTCGTCGACGACGGCCTGCAGGAACGGAATGTTGGTCGACACTCCACGGATCCGGAACTCCGCCAACCCGCGACGGGCGCGCGTCACCGCGGTGGTGAAGTCCCTGCCACGGCACGTCAGCTTCACCAACATCGAGTCGAAGTGCGCGCCGATTTCGGCGCCCAGGTTCGTGCCGCCGTCGAGCCGGATGCCCGCGCCGCCCGGTGAGCGGTAGCCGGTGATCCGTCCGGTATCGGGCCGGAAGCCGTTGCCAGGATCCTCGGTCGTGATGCGGCACTGCATGGCAGCGCCTCGCATGTGCACGGAATCCTGGCTGAGGCCGAGGTCGGCGAGGGTCTCCCCCGCGGCGATGCGCAGCTGGCTGGCCACCAGGTCGACGTCGGTGATCTCCTCGGTGACGGTGTGCTCGACCTGGATGCGGGGGTTCATCTCGATGAACACGTGGTTGCCGCGTTCGTCGAGCAGGAACTCGACGGTGCCCGCGCACGTGTAGTCGATCTGCTTGGCGAACGCGACGGCGTCGGCGCACATCCGGTCGCGCAGTTCGGCGGGCAGATTTGGGGCGGGTGCGAGCTCGATCACCTTCTGGTGGCGGCGCTGCACGCTGCAGTCGCGTTCGAACAGGTGGATGACGTTGCCCTTGCCGTCGGCCAGGATCTGCACCTCGATGTGGCGCGGGTTCACGACGGCCTGCTCGAGGTAGACCGTCGGGTCTCCGAACGCGGACTCGGCTTCGCGGCTGGCCGCCTCGATGGCCTCGGCCAGCCCTGCGGGCTCGGCCACCCGCCGCATACCGCGGCCGCCGCCGCCGGAGACCGCCTTCACGAACAACGGGAACTGCATGTT
The DNA here is from genome assembly GCA_025963195.1 of Mycobacterium sp. Taxonomy (GTDB): domain Bacteria; phylum Actinomycetota; class Actinomycetes; order Mycobacteriales; family Mycobacteriaceae; genus Mycobacterium. The sequence goes on from JAOPVF010000106.1 coordinate 27,255, forward strand.
CGCCGCTACGCCGACGAGCTCGTCCACCGACGCCGACGGCTCCGACGATGCGAGCACCGGCAAGCCGGCCTCCTTCGCCGCGGCGATGGCGCGCGCCTTGTTGCCCGTCAGCTCCAGCACGTGCGAGCCGGGGCCGACGAACGTGATGCCCGCCTCGGCGCACGCGGCGGCCAATTCGGGGTTCTCCGAAAGGAATCCGTACCCGGGATAGACGGCGTCGGCGCCCGCGTGCTTCGCGACGCGGATGATCTCGGAGACCGAGAGGTACGCGCGGACCGGCCGGCCCGTCTCGCCGATCTGATAGGATTCGTCGGCCTTCAGCCGGTGTGACGAGTTGCGATCCTCATACGCATACACCGCCACCGTCGAGATGCTCATCTCGTAGGCGGCACGGAATGCGCGGATCGCTATCTCACCGCGGTTGGCGACCAGGAGTTTGGAGATCACGCGTTACTTTAACCTCCCCACAAAGGCCGACTTCGTTCAGATGAGCGTCGCCCAGTAATCCCAGAAGCGCACCAGAATCAGCAGGATCAGTCCGGTGAACCACAGCGCGACGAGCGACCAGCGCCACTGGTGAAGCGCACGCACCACCGCATTGCCCGAGGTCGGGGGCACGGCGATCGACGCAACCACCACCAGCAACGGGATCGTGACGGTCCACACCACCATGCAATACGGGCACAGTGCGCCGATGGTGTAGAGGCTTTGGTAGATCAGCCAGTGGATGAACACGACGCCGAGCGTCGTGCCCACCGCGAGCCCGGCCCAATACCACCGCGGCAGTGGCACTTTGGCGACGGCGAGCACACCGCCGACCACCACCACGGAGAAGGCGATGATGCCGATCAGCGGGTTGGGGAAGCCGAACGCGGCGGCCTGCGGGGTGACCATCACCGACCCGCAGGACAGCACTGGGTTGATGCTGCAGGACGGCACGTACGCGGGGTTCTCGAGCAGTTTGATCTTCTCGATGGTCAACGTGAACGCCGCGGCGAGACCAACGACGCCGGCGATGAGCACCCAGACCGCGCTGAGGGTGGGCACGCTGCCCGCGGGGCGGTCGGCCGACGGATCGGTCGACGGCTCCGAATCGGCCGCGGTGGCGGTCACGGCTTGGGTGCGCCTGGTGCGGCCGGGACGGGAGCGGCCGGTGCCGCCGGGGCGCCTGGTGCCGCCGGAGCGATTGGTTCGGGAGCGCCGCCTGCGGCCGGGGTCGGGACTCCTGGCGCGCCAGGAGAGCCTGGTGCGACCGCTCCGGGTCCACCGACCTGCGGCGGGACGACGGCGGCCGGCGCGGTCGTCAGCCCGGGCACGTCACCGACGATCTCCTTGATCTTGGCGACCAGCGCGTCGGGCGTGGAGTACTGGTAGTCCTCGCCGTTGATCCGCACCGTCGGGGTGGCGTTCACCTTCGCTGCCCCGGCGAGACCGTCGACCATGTCGACGTTGCGGCCGCTGTTGATGCAGTCGGGTACCTTGCCGACGACGCCGGCCTGGCGCGCGGTCTCGATCAACTGCGCATTGGTCGGGAACACCGAACCGGTCTCGCTGGGCTGCTGGGCGTACATCGCAGCGTGGAACCGTCGGAATGCCTGTTTGTCGGGGGTGGTGTCTTCGTCGGCCACGCAGTACGCCGCGGCACCGGCGCGCGACGAGTAGTTCTGGTTGGCGGGGCGATCCAGGATCGCGACCATGTAGTAGTCGGCGGCGATCGCGCCGCTCTCGATCAGCTGGGTGATCGTGTTGCCGAAACCTTGCTCGAAGCGGCCGCAGACCGGGCAGAGGAAGTCCTCGTAGAGCGACACCACGGCCTTCGGCTCGGTGGTGCCCTCCTTCGTGATCAGCTTGCTCGACGCCACGCGGATCGACTTCGCCTCGCCACCGGTCGGCTTCTTGTCGCCCGACATCACGATGTAGAGCACCAGGGCCACGGCGAACACCACGACCACCGCGGTGAGCCCGATCTGGATGAACATGTTGCGCCGGCGATCGGCGGCCTTCAGGTCGTAACTGGCGTTCTTCTTGGGTTTCGGGGCCACGGGGACAAGGGTACCGGCGCGGTTCGGGGTCTCAGCCGCGGCTTAGGTGAGCCTTCAACGCCGATATGAAGTCGGCGGTCGCGGTGGCGCTACCGCCCCCGAGTGGGAAGAAGTTCGCGAAACCGTGGACGAGCGATCCGTATTGCCGGTGGTCGACGGTCACCCCGGCCGCGGCCAGCTTGACCGCATACTGGTTGCCCTCGTCACGCAGCGGATCGAAACCGCCCGTGAGCAGCAGCGCGGGCGGCAAGCCCGAGAGGTCCTCGGCGAGCAGCGGCGCCACGCGCGGGTCGGCGGGGTCGATCGGAGCGTCCTCCAAATAGTGGGCGTGGAACCAGTCCATGTCCCGCTTGGTCAGGAAGAAGCCGTCGGCGAACAACGTCTTGGACCGTGTCTCGGAGTTGAGGTTGGTGACCGGGTAGATCAACAACTGAAGCGCGGGCAGTCGCGCACCGTCGTTGCGTGCCTGCAGCGACACCACGGCGGCGAGGTTGCCGCCCGCGCTGTCGCCACCCACCGCGACCCGCTCGGGGTCGGCGCCGAGTTCGGCCGCGTGCTCCAGTGCCCATCGGTACGCCGCGTAGCAGTCCTCGCCGGCGGCGGGCGCCTTGTGCTCAGGAGCGAGACGGTAGTCGATGGACAGCACGTGCACGCCGGCGTCGCGGCAGATCAGTCGACACAGCCCGTCGTGGGTGTCGAGGTCGCCGAGCACGAAGCCGCCGCCATGGAAGAAGACGAGCAGCGGCTCGGTTCCGCGCGTGTTGACCGGCGTGTAGTGACGCGCGCCGATCGGCCCCTCGGGACCGGGTACCGACATGTCCTTGACGCCGACCGAAATGTCCCCGTCGACCATGCCGGCCAGCTTGCGCAACTGGGTGCGCGCCACCTCGAGGTCCCAACTGGCGACCAGTCCATTGATGCCCGCAGACCGTTGCGCGGCGAGCAGGAGCTGAAGCGTGATGTCCAGGGTGTTGCCGTCGATCGTGATGGACCGCCGACCCGTCAACAATCGCTTGATCGGTTTGGGGATCTTCGGCAGCGACCGCAGCACCACGCGGCTGGCGACGTTGGTCGCGGCAAGGCGGACCCGGCTGGGCCGCACCACCTCCTCACGGGGCGTCGGCAGCGGCGATCCGGTGTACGCAGCCTCGGCTGGCAGACTCTTCGTCATGGCTAGTCCTTCAACTCCCTCGGTTCTACTCAACGACGGCAATTCAATACCCGCCATCGGCTTGGGTGTCTGGCAGACACCTCCCGACGAAACCGAGCGGGCCGTCGGCGCGGCTCTGGCGGCGGGCTACCGACATGTCGACACCGCCGCAGCGTACGGCAACGAAGCCGAGGTGGGACGGGCTCTGAGCAGCGCGGCAGACTCCGGCATCGCGCGTGCAGACGTCTTCCTGGTGACCAAGCTGTGGAACTCCGAACAGGGTTACGACAAGACGCTCAAGGCGTTCGACGCGAGCCTTGCGAAGCTGGGCGTCGACGAGCTCGACCTGTACCTCATCCACTGGCCGATGCCGAAGGCCAACTCCTACGTCGATACCTTCAAGGCTTTCGCTCATCTGCGCGACCAGGGCCGCGTCCGCTCCATCGGCGTCAGCAACTTCGCGCCCGAGCACCTCAACATTCTGATCGACGCGACGGGAATCGTCCCGACGGTCAATCAGATTGAGCTGCATCCCCTTCTGCCGCAGCGGGAACTGCGCGAGCTGCACGCCCGCCTCGGAGTGGCTACCGAGGCCTGGAGCCCGCTGGGCCAAGGCTCGCTATTGCAGAACCCGACCGTGACGACTCTTGCCGACGCCCACGGCAAAACGCCAGCGCAAGTGCTGATTAGGTGGCACATCCAGCTCGGTAATATCGTCATCCCGAAATCGGTGAACCCCGACCGGATCGTGAGTAACTTCGACGTGTTCGACTTCGAGCTGAGTGAGCAGGACATGGCGTCCATCGCCTCGCTCGAGGACGGCACCCGACTGGGACCCGATCCACGGACTTTCAACTTCACAGGATAGGTGCAATGACCTCGGCGGCAGCGATACCCGGCCCGATACCCAATGTCTCTCTCAACGACGAGAACACCATTCCGGCCCTCGGCATCGGCGTCGGTGAGTTGACCGAGGCGCAGACCGAACACGCCGTCTCGGCGGCCCTCGAGATCGGCGTCCGCCTGATCGACACCGCGGCTGCCTACGGCAACGAGGCTGCGGTGGGCCGGGCCGTCGCCGCGTCGGGGATCCCGCGCGCAGAGATCTTCGTGACCACGAAGCTGGCCACCGAGGACCAGGGCTTCACGAAGGCGCAGGACGCGTGCAAGGCCAGCCTCGAGCGCTTGGGCATGGACTACGTCGACCTGTATCTGATTCACTGGCCCGGCGGCGATGCCGGCAGGTACGTCCACAGCTGGGGCGGGATCATGAAGTCGAGGGAGGACGGCAGCGCCAAGTCCATCGGCGTCGCCAACTTCACCCCGGACGACCTCGAGAACATCGTCGACCTGACGTTCTTCACCCCCGCGGTCAACCAGATCGAGTTGCACCCGCTGCTCAACCAGTCCGCATTGCGGGCGGTGAACGCCGAGCGCGGCATCGTGACCGAGGCGTACGGCCCGCTCGGCGTCGGCAAGCTGTTGGAGAACGCCACCATCCAGTCGATCGCCGGTGAGTACGGCAAGTCCCCCGCGCAGGTGTTGATCCGGTGGAGCATCCAGCTCGGCAACGTCGTGATTCCGCGCTCGTCTTCCGCAGAGCGCATCGCCGAGAACTTCGACGTATTCGACTTCGAGTTGGCCACCGAGCACATGGACCAGATCAACGCGCTGGACGACGGAACCCGGTTCCGGCCGGACCCCGAAACCTACACGGGCACCTAGCCTTCGCTCCCCATGGCGGATGAGGCCCTGGCCGGATGGCTCCTGGATTCTGATCCGGCACTGCGCTGGCAGGTCGAGCGCGACGTCATCGGGGAATCTCCCGAGGTGTGGGAGGCGACGCGGGCCAAGGTCGCAACCGAAGGATTCGGCGCACGTCTTGTCGCGCTTCAGGATTCGGATGGCCAATGGGCCGGCGGCGCGTTCTTCCCTGCGGACTTCGACTTCGACGGTCCCGAGGCGGCCGAGGGTGCCGGGCAGCCATGGACGGCGACGACGTGGACGCTCAACTCGCTGCGCGAGTGGGGCGCCGACCCCTCCGTCCTGCGCGAACGCCGCACTGCCGAACTGCTCGCCGAGAACTCCCGTTGGGAGTACGAGAACCTGCCGTACTGGAGCAGTGAGGTCGACTGCTGCATCAACGCCTGGACCGTCGCGAACGGGTTGTGGCTCGGTGCCGACATCACCGGCATCGTCGACTGGTTCCTCGAGCATCGACAGCCCGACGGCGGCTGGAACTGCGACTGGGTCGAGGGTTCGACGCGGTCGTCGTTCCACTCCACGCTCAACGCGCTCAAGGGGCTGCTCGCCTACGACACCGCGACCGGGGGCACGGAGGCGACACGGGCTGCCCGGCGATCCGGTGAGGAGTACCTCTTGGAGCGCGGTCTCTTTCGTCAGCTCTCCACGGGTGAGCCGGTGGCGCCGTGGGTAGACCACTTCGCCTATCCCTTCCTCTGGCGGTACAACGTGCTCAACGGGGCCGAGTACTTCCGTCGGGCTTCGCTGCTCGACGGTGTGCGTCCCGACCCTCGGATGGCCGATGCGATCGAGCTCATCCGTGCCGCACGGCAGCTCGACGGCACCTGGCTGCAGGGCGATCGGCTTCCCGGGCGGGTGTGGTTCGAGGTCGACGTGCCCGCCGGTGAACCCTCGAAGTGGCTGAGCTTATACGGGATTCGGGTGCTCGACTGGTGGGACGCCGATCGACTTCAGAGTCCGGGGCCCGCACCGACCCAACGGTGATAGGCGTCGACGTCGACGTTGCTGCCACACACGATGGTGACGACGTGTCGGCCGGCGAAGCGATCACGGTCTTCGAGGATCGCCGCGATGCCAAGCGCGGCCGACGGTTCGACGACGAGTCCGGCATGGCCGAGCAGCATCCTCATGCCGGCGATGATCGAGGCCTCCTCGACCAGGACGGCGTCGTCGGCAACGAGCAGCAGGTCGGCAAGGACTTCCGGAATGGGATGCCGGCCCGCGACACCGTCGGCGATGGTGTCGATCGCCTCGGTGGTGACGACGCGACGTTGGCGCCACGAGTGGGTCATTGCCGGTGCGCCCAGTGGCTGAACGCAGATCACCTCGACATCGGGGGCCAGGGCCTTCACCACGTGACCAACTCCGGTCGCCAATGCCCCGCCACCGAGAGCAATCAGGACCGTGTCGAACGACGGTGTGGTGTCTACCAGTTCCAGGCCGATCGTCGCTGCGCCCTCACAGGTCTCGATGTCGAGGCTGTCTTCGACCAGCCGGATGCCGTCGTGCCGTGCCAGGGCCGCCGCTCGCTTGCGGGCCATCTCGATGTCGCCGTCCACCAACTCCAATCTGGCGTCCAATGCGCGGATGCGATCGAGCTTGGGCGCGGATGCACGGCGGGATGCCACGACGGTGATGTCGAGGCCCCTGTTGCGACCCGACCACGCGAGGGCCTGGCCAAGATTGCCTGCGCTGGCGCACACCGCGGCTCGCGAGCCATTGTCGGCGAGCAGACTGGTGACCAACTCGGTGCCGCGGGCCTTGAAGCTGCGGACCGGGTTCGCCGTTTCGAGCTTGATGCTCACCGTGCACCCGAGTTCGGGTTCCAGCGCTTCGCAGCGGTACAGCGGGGTGTCGAGAAAGATCGGGTCGATTATCGTCCGAGCCGCCCGGATCCTGGCAGTGTCGAGACGCGTCTCCTGCACGACACAGCAGCGTAGTGCCACATCGCGCCCTGGTGCTGAAATGCGCGCTCTGCAGACGAAATGCGAGTGGCAGTTCGACCGATTCGACTCAGATCTCTTCGCGCAACGGTTGCAGCGTGTAGGCGATCTCCAGCCGCCGGTCTGCTTCGGGGTCCTCCAACCGTGCAGTCCACCCGCGCAGGCCAGGTGTCGGTTCCCCTGCGACGGTGCCGGACATGATGACGGTTCCCGCGGGCAATTCACCGGGCCTGCGGTCCTCCAGGATGGCGATCATGTCGTTGGGAGCCAGCAGATGCCCGGTGGTGTCGTGTTGGAGTCGTACGGCCTCGCCGTTGTCGGCGCGGGCCCACATGGTCAACGTGCAGCGATCCCATTGGCCGCGCACGTCGTCCAGCCTCCAGACGTCCGCGCCCACGACGTCGGGGCACATCCCCTTGGCCTTTGGCATCGTGATTCGCTCCACTTCCAGGTCGGTGTGATCGGAGGCGATCGTGACCAGCCAGCCGTGCCCTTCGGACTTGATGAGGGCGAACTCCACCTCCCCGTACGTCTGCTCACCGGACACGCTGAACTCAGAGGCGGTGCTGACCCGGTCCGCAGGGATCGGGAAGATCGCCGGAACCCGCTGGGGTGCAGGTAGTCCGAGAGCGCGCATCTGGTCGACGTGCTCTTGGGCTCCGCGACGATCGCGCGCAGCGTAGCCGAAGTTGTACGCCTCGCGGACTTCCACCGTCACCGGCAAGGTCTCACCATGGATCCCGTGAATCTTCAGTTCCAGGGTCGCGCCGACGCCGCTGCGCGACGAGGTCAGCACGCCGAGGCCTTGACGCCGAAGATGCTGATCAATTCGTAGATCAGCGTCGAGGCCGCAAGACCCGTCAGCTGTGCCCAGTCATAGCTCGGGGAGACCTCGACCACGTCTGCGCCGACGATGTTCAAATCGCCGATGCCGCGGAGCATTTGGATCATCTCGCGCGATGTGAGGCCTCCCGATTCGGGTGTGCCCGTTCCCGGCGCATGGGACGGGTCGAGCACGTCGATGTCGATCGAGATGTAGACCGGCATGTCACCGATCCGATGTTTCATCGATGCCACGATCTCCTGGACGCCGCGTTCGGCGATGTCCATGCACGAGATGATCCCGAACCCGATCTCGGCGTCGCGATCGAGATCGTGCTCGTGGTGCAGGTTGGCGCGGATTCCGACGTGGGTGAGGTGTTCGCGCGACAGCAGACCTTCCTCGTGTGCGCGAAGGAAGGGTGTGCCGTGAGTGTAGGGCTGGCCGAAATAGGTGTCCCATGTGTCGAGATGGGCGTCGAAGTGCAGCAACGCCACCGGACCGTGAGCGTGGGCGGCCGCCCGCAATAGCGGCAGCGCGATCGTGTGGTCGCCGCCGATGGTGACGATCTTGGTGCCGTTCTCGGTCAGTTCCTTGGCGCGCCGCTCCACTGCCGACAGCGCCTCTTCGACGTTGAACGGGTTGGCGTTCACGTCGCCGAGGTCCGCGACCTGCTGGACCTGGAAGGGTGCAACGCCCTGAAACTGGTTGTAGCCCTGCAGGAGTCGGCTGGCTTCGCGGACTGCGGACGGTCCGAACCTGGCGCCGGGCCGGTAGGACACCCCGGAGTCGAACGGCACGCCCAACACACCGACGTCCACGTGGCTGACGTCCTCGGCGCGCGGGAGCCGCGCGAATGTCGTGAGACCGGCGTATCGAGGCATCTGTTCGGAGTCCGGCGGGCCGACGTAGGGCGACGAGGCAGTGCTATCCATGCTGAATTGCTCTCTTTCTCATTGATTCGAGCGGCAAGTAACGAAGCTGCAGCTGCGGTTACGCCGGAACAGCCCGATCGCCAGCCGCGTGGCGCGCGAGGAAGGCACGTGTGCGCGCCTCCTGCGGCGCCCCTATCACCTGTTGGGGACGGCCCGATTCGACGATGCAACCTGCGTCCATGAACACCACGCGATCGGATATTTCACGGGCGAAGCCGATTTCGTGAGTCACGACGATCATCGTCATGCCGTCGTTGGCGAGTTCGCGGATGACTGCGAGCACCTCCCCGACCAGCTCGGGATCCAGTGCGCTGGTCGGCTCGTCGAACAGCATCAGTGACGGATCCATCGCCAGAGCGCGCGCGATGGCCACCCGCTGTTGTTGACCCCCGGAAAGCTGACCGGGATAGTTGGACATCCGATCGGCGAGACCGACCCGCGCCAGGACGGCCTTGGCACGCTCCTCGGCGGCAGAACGGCTGCGTCCCAACACGACTCGTTGAGACGTCGCCACGTTCTCCAGTGCGGTCATGTGCGGGAACAGATTGAACTGCTGAAACACCATGCCGGTGCCGAGGCGTTGACGAGCGACGCCCTTGGGGCCCAGCTCGTGGAGCCTTCCGCGCTGCTCGACCCGTCCCTGCAGGACACCGTCGATGTAGATCAGACCGTTGGTGGTCTTCTCCAGTTGGTTCACGCACCGCAGTAGGGTGCTCTTTCCGCTGCCGGATGGGCCCAAGAGCGTGACCACCTCGCGTGGATGGACTTCCAGATCGATGCCCCTGAGCACCTCGATCGTTCCGAACGCCTTGTGCAGATCGACGATCTCGACCTTGGGTGTCATCGTTGCGCCCCCATCCGGATCAGGCGTGCCGCCAGGTTGCGGCGAACAGGGGTGACGGTCACCAGGGATCGACCCATCCGCCGCTCCAAGGCGCTTTGACCGAAGGTGAGCAGCGTGGTGAGCACGACGTACCAAATGCTCGCCACGATGAGCAACTCCAGAGTGCGCAGGTTCACCGAATAGATCAGCTGTACCGAGGTAAGCAGATCCTGATAAGTGATGACGCTGGCGAGGGCAGAGATCTTGAGCATGATGATGGTCTGGTTGCTCGTCGGCGGGATGATCATCCGGACCGCTTGCGGCAAAACGATTTTCCGCAACGTCTGCAACGGTGTCATGCCTAGTGACGCGGCGGCTTCGCGTTGGCCATTGGGCACTCCCAACAAACCACCGCGGACGATCTCGGCCATGTAGGCCATTTCGTTCAGGCCGAGGCCCAACAGCACCGCGACGAACGGGGTGATCGCCACATTGGTCGACACCGAGAACAACTGAGCGGAGGTGCCGGGGATGCCCAGTGCCAACATCGGGAACACCAGGCCCAAGTTGAACCAGAAGATCAACTGAACCAAGACCGGAACGCCGCGGAAGAACCAGATGTAGCTACCGGCCCCCACTCGAAGTACCGGGTTGCGTGACAGTCGCGCCAGCGCCAGCAGCAGTCCGCCGCCGATGCCGATGGCTTGCGAAAGGACCGTGATGATGATGGTGTTCTTCACGCCGTTGAGAACGGTCGGGTCGAACAAGTACTTGCCGACGATGTCCCAGTCCAGGTTGGGATTGTCGGCCACCGCTCGGATGAAGAGTGCGAGCAACCCGATCAGCACCAGGCTGATCGCCCATCGTCCCAAGTGCAGCGGCCGAGCTCGTGGCAAAGCCGCGTCGTGCGTGCTCGTGCCAGAAGCGCGTGCGCCCAGCTGATCTGGTGGTGCTTCGGTGGTCGTCACCGTGGTTTCCTCCCGTACCGTCTCGTCGTCTGAGGGGCCTGGAGGCGCCACGTCAGCTCTTTGCCTGACTGATCTGCACCTCGTCGATGGCCAGGTCCGGCACCTTGTACTTGTCCAAGATCTGCTTGTAGGTGCCGTCTTTCATCAACTCGTCGAGGGCTTGCTTGATGGCTTGGGCGAGTTGGGTGTTGCCCTTGAGGACCATGACGCCATGTGGTCGGACCTCGTACCGCTCGCCGGGTACCACCTCGAACTCACTGCCCTGTGCGGCGCTGTACGCGGCCACAGGAGAGTCCAGCAGATCGACGGCGATGCGATTGTTGCGCAGCAACATCTGGACCTCGGAGTCCTTGCCCATCTGCTTGACGTCGATCGGCGGTTTGCCCGCCGCGACGCAATCGGCGCTGGCCTTTTCGGCGATCGGTACCTGCACGGCTCCCGACTGCAGGCCTACACCTTTACCGCACAGATCGGCGAGGGACTTGATGCCCTCGGGGTTGCCCTTGCGCACCATCATTGCGGTACCGCTCTGGCTGTATTCGACGAAGTCGACGGCTTCCTTGCGCTCGTCGGTCACGGTGGCGAAGGAGAACACCATGTCGAGCCGCTTGGACTGCAATTGCGGAATGAGCGTGCCGAATGCGGCATTCGAGTGCTCGACACGGACACCGAGTTTGTCCCCAACGGCCTGCGCGAGGTCGTAGTCGACGCCGGTGAACGTCTTCCCGTCGGCTTCGACGAATTCCAGAGGGGGGTAGGTGAAGTCGGCGCCGTTGCGGAGCACCCCGGACTGCTGAATCTCGGCAGGCAGCGAGGCGAACAGGGCAGGCTTCTCGCCGGCAGTCGCGGGGCCGCCAGTACCGGAACCGTTGCCCGCCGCTCCACACGCATTGGTCAACACCAATGGCAGCGCCATCGCTGCTGCGGTACACCACCGGCGCCACGAAGAGTGCTGTGCCATGCTGCCTCGATTCTTGACATCGTTAATCGTTTACGATTGATGATGAGGCTAGCAAGACGTGTTTCAGCACACAACCGGTGCGACCAGATTGATCGAATTCCACCGAGGCGCGCCCGCCTGCCGCGCCGTTCGAACCGCATCGACGCGCACTCACCCCGCGAAACGGCAAACGCACCCGATCGCGAGCCGAGTGCGTTCTGCGTTGGCGGGCGCGAGGTGCCGCGTGCGCACCTACTTCGCGAGGAATCCCCCGTCGACCGGCAGCGATACGCCGGTGATGTAACTCGCGCCAGGCGAGGCCAGGAATGACACCGCGGCGGCGACGTCGTCGGGTTCGGCGATACGCCCAATGGGTATCGCGGCGGCGTGGCCGCGGGCCATCTCGTCGGCGTTGGGCAGCTCGGCCAGACATGCGTCGTACATCGGAGTGCGAGTCAAGCCAGGTGCCACTGCATTGACCCGGATGTTGTATTCGGCGAGCTCGATCGCCGCAGTCCGCGTCAGCGACAGCATCGCTCCCTTTGAGGCGGTGTAGATGGAAAGCCC
>JAOPVF010000136.1 GCA_025963195.1 Mycobacterium sp.
CTCGTCGGTGGCATCGTGCAGCGAGATCGCACCGATGGCGATCAGCAGGCCTGCCGCCGGTACGGCCGCAACGGCTTCGGGCCAGCCGCGAGGTCTTGCCATCGCGAAGCCGAGGACCACGGCCAGCGTCACCATCGAGACGACCCCGAGAACGGTCATCCGCACGCCTGCCAACGTTTCGTCGAGAGAAACATTCGGTGACGAGTCCGTCGACCGACGCTCCTCGACAACGCATGACGCCGCTCGGTGGCTAGCGTCAGATCCATGCGCACGCATCCGTTCGTCTCGTTCATGGTGTTTCTCGCGTCCGCGACCGCGCTGGGCGTCCTCGGTCCCGTTCCGTCGGCGCCCGCCGCGCCAGAGGCATTCGATCTCCAGGCGCACCGTGGCGGCCGCGGGGAAACCACCGAGGAGTCATTGCGGGCCTTCGCGAAATCGCTCGAACTCGGCGTCAGCACACTGGAGCTCGACATCGTCATCACCAAGGACCACCAGCCCCTGGTCTGGCACGACCCGATGATCGATCCGACCAAGTGCGCCGACACCGCACCGGCGTTCGCCGGCGACCCACAATATCCGTACGTCGGGAAGCTGGTGCACGACCTCACCCTGGCGCAGATTCGCACCCTGGACTGCGGCAAGCTGCTCGCCACCTTCCCCGACGCCCAGGTCGTCCGGAACAACGAGGTCGCCACCCTGTCGGAGGTGTTCGCGCTCGCCGACTCGTACCGGGCCAACGTCCGGTACAACATCGAGACGAAGGTCGAGGCCGAGAAACCCGAGAACTCGGCCAGCCCTTCCGAATTCGTCGACGTGATCCTGCCGGTGATCAGGGCGGCGGGCAAGACCGACCAGGTCGAGATCCAGAGCTTCGACTGGCGCACGCTGCCGATGGTCCGGCAGGCGGAGCCGTCGATCCCGCTGGTGGCGTTGTGGGATGACACGACGTGGGTTCCCGATTCGCCGTGGCTGGCCGGGGTGAACCCCGCCGTCGTCGGCGATCCGATCACCGGCGCCACCATGGTCGGTGCCAACATCCTGTCGCCCGGTTATTCGGTGCCCACTGGTTTGACGCCCAAGGATCCGAACTTCGCGCTGGTGGCCGACGCGCCGTTCATCGAGCGGGCTCATGCCTTGGGACTCAAGGTCATTCCATGGACGGTCGACGACGCCGACGTGATGCGTCTCCAGATCGCGGCCGGGGCCGACGGCATCATCACCGACTATCCGACGCGGTTGCGCAAGGTGATGGCCGAACTCGGGATGCCGCTGCCGCAGGCCTACCACCGCGTCAGCTGATCGCCCACGGGTCCGCGCGCTCCCACGGCGTCGGAAGGTGAAGCGACAGGCCATCTTCCCGGGCCAGCCGGGACAGCACCCGCATCGAGACGTCGAGATCGTCGCCGGCGTATGGCAATGCGCGCAACGGCTCGTGCAGTGGGCGGAAGAAGTCATCCCAGTGGATGAGCACCACGCGGCGTGCCCCGACGGCACGCACGGCCTCCGACCAGTACTCGACGAGGTAGGACTCCGGCTGTAGGCCGAGTTGCCCGATGCCGAGATACACGACGTCCGCCCGGTGGCCCGCCAGTGCGCCTGGAACGTAGCCCGCGCTGCCGACGATCAGCAGCCGGCGATCGGTGGGCCGGTGACGGATCAGGATCGACCACGCCTCTCCGCACTGGTAGGCGCCCGCCTTCACGGGCGGGACGACCGGTGCGGTGATGGTGCCGGGGAAGCGGTCCGGCGGGCAGTGATGGCCCGCGACGAGGGTCACGTCGAACGAGCCGAACGATAGCGGCGAGCCTGGCGTTACGACCACCAGCCGATCGTCGGGAAGCCCACCACCGCGGCCGATTTGGGCCGCCGACGTCCCTCCGACGATCGCGGCACCGGTGCGGTCGGCGACCACAGCGGAGTCCATCGCGTGATCGAAGTGGGTGTGCACCGGCATCACGGCCTCGAGCCGGTCCACGCCGAGGCGGGCCAGGCAACCGTCGATCCTCGGCTGCGACGGCGACAACGCCCGCGTCCCGACCGTCAATAGGCCGGGCCGCGAGAAGAACCCGTCGGTCATCAATGCCGATTCGCCGTCGTCGACCAGCAGTGTCGTCACGCCCGCCCACGTCACGGTCAACGGCGACGCATCGGTGGCCTCAGGCTGGTCGAAGTATCCCGCGTAGTCCGCCAGGTCGGGGCGGCCGAGTTTGAGTCGCATCAGACGAGGCCGACCGTCGTCGAGGCCGGCCAGCCGTTCTCCGAGACGAACTCGGCGAGCGGGCGTCCGAACGCCCATCGGTCGATCTCGAGCGCCGGCCGGTCGGGGAACTCGGGAACCGGGCCGAGACACAGGATCGCCACCGGCTCGGCTTCTTCGGGCATGCCGAGCAGTTGCCCGAGCCGGACCGGGTCGAAGATCGACACCCAGCCGACGCCGAGGCCTTCGGCGCGCGCGGCCAGCCACAGGTTCTGGATGGCGCACGACGCCGAGGCGAGGTCCATGTGCGGCAGGGTGCGACGGCCGAACACGTGGCTGCGCCTGCCCTCGCCCAGCGCGACGACGAGGAGTTCGGCGCACTCCAGGATGCCTTCCACCTTGAGTGCAAGGAACTCGTCGCTGCGCGGTCCAAGCGCGTGTGCGGTCTGCAGACGTTCCTCGTCGACCAGCCCGTGGATCTCTCGGCGCAACGTGGCGTCGGTGATGCGGATGAAGCGCCACGGCTGCATCAGGCCGACGCTGGGAGCGGCGTGCGCAGCCTGCAACAGCCGGGCAAGGACGTCGTCGGGCACCACCGCGCCGGGCACGAACCGGCGCATGTCGCGCCGTTCCGCGATGACTCGGTAGACGGCTTGCCGCTCGGCCGTGCTGAAACCGTGCTCGCCCACGCCGGTCAGCGTAGATGGCACCATCGTGGTGTGAGTCGAGTAGCCGTATTGATCACCGCGTCGGAGCTAGTGCAGCGCCTGGCTGCCGGTGCGCCGGTGGCCATATTGGACGTGCGTTGGCAGCTGACCGAGCCCGACGGGCGGGCCGCCTACGAGCGCGGTCACGTTCCCGGCGCGGTGTACGTCTCACTCGAGGACGAGCTGAGCGATCACGGCGTCAGTGGGCGGGGCCGACATCCGCTGCCGAACGGGCGCA
>JAOPVF010000171.1 GCA_025963195.1 Mycobacterium sp.
TCCGAGCGCGCCTCGGCGGGGTTGCCGCGCGCCGGAAAAGTGGCTGGTTGGTGGTGAGTGGTGGGGCGTAGACCCAAACTGTTGCCAGCATATGGAGCAAAGTGGGGGATTGTGGGGTAAAGTGGCGTGCATCGGAGCGACCGGGGCTCTGAGTGGTTGGAGGTGGCGGGATGTTTCTCGGCACCTACACGCCAAAACTCGACGACAAGGGGCGGCTCACACTGCCCGCCAAGTTCCGCGACGCGCTGGCAGGAGGGTTGATGGTCACCAAGAGCCAAGATCACAGTCTCGCCGTCTACCCGCGCGCCGAGTTCGAGGCACTGGCGGAGCGCCTGACACAGGCGTCGCGAAGCAATCCGGAAGCCCGCGCCTACCTGCGCAACCTGGCCGCAGCCACCGACGAACAACATCCCGACGCACAAGGCCGTATCACCCTGACGGCCGATCATCGCCGGTACGCAAGCCTGACCAAGGAGTGCGTGGTGATCGGTTCGATTCAGTACCTGGAGATCTGGGACGCCCAGGCCTGGCAGGACTACCAGGAGACACACGAAGAGAACTTCTCCGCGGCCAGCGATGAAACTCTGCGCGACATCATTTGACCCGGCCTTCCAGCCGGACACGGCCCGTGCAACGTGGCCTCTGCCCGAACCGGCCCTGGCGTACTTCCCCAACGCCAGGTCCGCAACCTCGGACAGGGACCTCGTTGCAAGGGCCACCCTTCACCACCGGTGCGAAGGTGCTGCGATGCCCCCGGATTCCCAAGATCGGAACTCAGGCCCAAACCACGGCCACGTCCCCGTCCTCATCGACCGCTGCGTTGAGCTTCTGACGCCCGCCCTGACGCGCCACGATGCGACCGGTGCCGGCGCCGTCCTCGTCGACGCCACGCTCGGCGCAGGCGGTCACGCCGAACGGTTCCTCACCGACCTCCCCGCTTTGCGTCTGGTCGGCCTCGATCGCGACCCCAATGCTCTGCGGATCGCGGGGGAGCGGTTGGCGCCGTTCGGAGACCGGGTGACGTTCGTCCGCACCCGCTACGACGGCTACTGGGCCGACCGGGATGACGAGGTAGTCGACGGCGTCCTGTTCGACCTCGGGGTCTCGTCAATGCAGCTGGATCTCGCCGAGCGCGGCTTCTCCTACTCCCACGACGCGCCGCTGGACATGCGGATGGATCCCGACGCCCCGCTGACTGCCGCCGACATCGTCAACACCTTCGACGCCAAGGAGCTGACCCGGATCCTGCGGGACTTCGGCGAGGAGCGTTTCGCCTTCAAGATCGCGCGAGAGATCGTCCGGTGGCGCGCCCGCAAGCCGTTCGCCACCACGGGGGAGCTGGTCGAGCTGCTCTACGCCGCCATCCCTGCCCCTGCCCGCCGCACCGGCGGTCATCCGGCCAAGCGCACCTTCCAGGCCCTGCGGACCGCCGTCAACGCCGAACTGGAGTCGCTGAGTGACGCGGTTCCCGCAGCGATGTCGGCATTGTCGACGGGCGGACGGATCGTCGTCATGGCCTATCAGTCGCTGGAGGACAAGATCATCAAGGGCCTGTTCGCCGCCGCGACCGCGTCGCGCACGCCGACCGGTTTGCCGGTCGAGTTGCCCGGCCACGAACCGGATTTCGTGTCACTGACCCGTGGCGCAGAGAAGGCGGACGACGCAGAGATTGAGCTCAATCCGCGCAGTGCGTCGGTACGCCTACGGGCCCTGGAAAAGGTTGCGGACGCGAGGAGCAAGAAGGCTCCTGTCAGAAGGGAAGTTTCGTGATGGCCAAGCGACCCGAACCAACTCGCAACAGAGACGAGCGCCGCCGCGGCACGCGGGAACCCGCCAAGCGGCGCCCCAAGGATGCGCCGCCACGCAACCGTCGCACGACGCGCGAACAGCGTCCGACACGGGAGCAGCGTCCGCCGCGTTCGGCGCCGCAGACCAGCCCGATCCCGAGGATCACCGAAAAACAGGTCCGGCCAAAGAACGCCGCCCAGGCCAAGGCGCGTGCGAAGGCGCGGAAGGCCAAGGCGCCCAAGGTCGTTCGGCTGCCACTGCGCGAGCGACTGCTGGTCAAGCTGTCGTCGATCGAGCTCGACCCGCGCCGGATCGTCACCAGGGTCCCGTTCGTGGTGCTGGTGATCGGGGCGCTGGGGCTCGGACTCGCCGTCACGCTGTGGCTGTCCACCGATGCCGCTGAGCGCTCGTACCAGCTTGGCCACGTCCGGGAGACCAATCAGGCCCTGCTTCAGCAGAAGGAGGCGCTGGAGCGTGGCGTGCTCGAGGCGCAGGCCGCGCCGGCCCTCGCCGAAGCCGCCCGCGGTCTCGGCATGATCCCGTCAAGGGACACCGCGCACCTGGTGCAGGACCCGCAGGGCAACTGGATGGTCGTGGGCACTCCCAAACCGGCACAAGGAGTTCCGCCGCCACCGTTGAACTCACCGCTGCCCGAGATCGCCCCACCCGCTCCGCCGGCACCTCCCGCACCGCGCGTCGTCGATCCCCGAGAGGTGGCCGTCCACCTCCCGCCGAGAAACGTTGCTGCACCCAACCCGGAAGTACCGGTTCCCGCCGCGGCGCTGACCGCCCCGGCCGCTCCCGGTGTCCCGGTGGCCGCTCCTGCGCCGGTTGACCCCGCGCAGGTGCCCGCTCCGGTTGCCGCCGACCTGCCACCGGTCGCCGACACCACGCACATCGCACCGCAAGGAGCCACGTTGCCAGGACCGCCGCCAGGCATCGAGCTCCCCGTCGCACCGCTCCCGGGCCCGCAGGGATGAGGTCCAGTCATGAGTAGGAACCAACGCAAGAATCCCGCCCCGTCGAAGTCTCGAACCGACCAATCGCATTCCGCTCGTGCCCGCCGCACTAGGGAGGCGGCGGCCGACACGGGAACGCGCACAGCGTCGTTCGTCTTCCGTCACCGGGTGGGCAACTCGGTCGTCGCACTGCTGCTCCTGATCGCGGGCGCGCAACTGTTCAATCTCCAGGTGCCGAAGGCGGAGGGCCTGCGCGCCGAAGCCGCCGGTCAGCTCAAGGTCACCGACGTCGAGAAGGCCGTGCGGGGCAGCATCGTCGACCGCAACGCCGACAAGCTGGCGTTCACGATCGAGGCGCGCGCGCTGACCTTCCAACCCGTCAAGGTGCAGAAGCAGCTCGCCGAAACCAAGGCCAAGACGCCAAGCGCGCCGGACCCGGCCAAGCGGCTCGCGGACATCGCCGCCGGCGTATCCGGTCTGCTCAACAACAAACCCGACACCGCGACCATCTTGAAGAAGCTGAGCGGCAAGGACTCGTTCGTCTACCTCGCCCGCGCCGTCGACCCCGCGATCTCCGATGCGATCACCACGAAGTACCCCGAGGTGGGTGCCGAGCGTCAGGACATCCGCCAGTACCCCGGCGGGTCACTTGCCGCGAACATCGTCGGCGGGATCGACTGGGACGGACACGGATTGCTCGGCCTCGAGGACTCGCTCGACGCGAAGCTCGCGGGCACCGACGGCGCGGTCACCTATGACCGCGGCTCCGACGGCGTGGTGATCCCCGGCAGCTACCGCAACCGCCATGACGCCGTCGACGGCTCGACCGTCCAGCTGACCATCGACGACGACATCCAGTTCTACGTCCAGCAGCAAGTGCAGCAGGCCCGCGACCTGTCCGGCTCCAAGAACGTGTCCGCCGTCGTTCTGGACGCCAAGACCGGCGAGGTGCTGGCGATGGCCAACGACAACACCTTCGACCCGAGCCAGGACATCGGCAGGCAGGACAACCGCGAACTCGGAAACCTCTCGGTGTCATCGCCTTTCGAGCCGGGTTCGGTGAACAAGATCATCACCGCCGCTTCGGCCATCGAGTTCGGCCTGACCAACCCCGACGAGGTGTTGCAGGTACCGGGGGCGATCGACATGGGCGGCATCACCGTGCACGACGCGTGGGAGCACGGCGTCGCGCCGTACACCACCACGGGCGTGTTCGGGAAGTCATCCAACGTCGGCACGCTGATGCTGGCGCAGCGGGTCGGTCCGGAGCGCTGGGCCGACATGGCCGAGAAGTTCGGCCTCGGTCAGCGCAGCGGCGTCGGCCTGCCGGGTGAGAGCGCAGGCCTGGTCCCGCCAATCGACCAGTGGTCGGGCAGCTCGTTCGCCAACCTGCCCATCGGACAGGGTCTTTCGATGACGCTGCTGCAGATGACCGGGATGTACCAGGCCATCGCCAACGACGGGCTGAGGATGCCGCCGCGCATCATCAAGTCCACGATTGCCGCCGACGGCACCCGTACCGACGAGCCGCGGCCGGCAGGTGTGCGCGTCGTCTCGCCGGAAACGGCGAAGACAGTGCGCAACATGCTGCGGGCGACGATCCAGAAGGACCCTCAGGGCGTCCAGCAGGGCACGGGCTCGGGAGCCGCCGTCGAGGGCTACCAGATCGCAGGCAAGACGGGTACGGCACAGCAGATCAACCCTGGCTGCGGCTGCTACTACGACGACGTCTACTGGATCACGTTCGCCAGCATGGCCCCCGCCGACGACCCCCGCTACGTCGTCGGCGTGATGATGGACAACCCGCACCGCACCGCTGACGGTTCGCCGGGCACGACGGCGGCGCCGCTGGTCCACAACATCGACGCCTGGCTGTTGCAGCGGGAGAACGTGCCGCTGTCGCCGGATCCCGGCCCGCCACTGACGCTGCAAGCCTGAGCGGCAGGGCGCCTGCAACGGGGCCGGTACTGTGTCAAGGCCATGAAATTGCGTCCCAGCCACCCCCAGGGTGTCGACCTCGCGTCACTGGCAGAACACGTGCACGCGGTCATCGCGCCTGGTTCGGACGCTTCGGAGGTCCGTGTGACCGGGGTGACGCTGCGGGGCCAGGACGCCAGCACGGGTGACCTGTTCGCCGCATTGCCAGGCGCGTCGGCGCACGGCGCCACCTATGCCCGCGACGCCGTCGGTCGCGGTGCCGTTGCGGTGCTCACCGATCAGGCGGGCCCCGACCTGCTTGGCGGCGACGTCGCCGTGCCGGTGCTGATCCACCCGTCGCCGCGCACGGTGCTCGGCGAGCTCGCGGCCACCGTCTACGGCCACCCGTCGCGGCAGCTTCGCGTCATCGGCGTCACCGGCACTTCCGGCAAGACCACCACCACGTATCTGGTGGAGGCGGGCCTGCGTGCGGCGGGGCGCGTGCCCGGCCTGATCGGGACGGTGGGGATTCGGATCGACGGCCGCGACGAGCCCAGCGCATTGACCACTCCGGAGGCCCCCGATCTGCAGGCGCTGCTCGCCGTGATGGTCGAACGCGGGGTCGACACCGTGGTGATGGAGGTGTCGAGCCACGCATTGGCGCAAGGCCGGGTCGATGCGCTGCACTTCGCAGTCGGCGGCTTCACCAACCTGTCGCGTGACCATCTCGACTTCCATCCCACGATGGAGGACTACCTGAACACCAAGGCGCGGCTGTTCGATCCCCAGTCACCAACCCACGCGGACGTCTCCGTGGTGTGCATCGACGACGACGCGGGCCGGACCATCGCGGCGTTGGCCGACCGACCAGTGACCGTCGGCGTCGAGAACGGCGCGGCGGGCTGGCGGGCGGAAGAGATCAATGCCGTCGCAGCCGGCGCCCAGCAATTCGTCGCCGTGGATCCGGTGGGCGTGCACCACGGCCTCCGGATCGGACTGCCCGGCCGCTACAACGTCGCCAACGCGCTTCTGGCGGTGGCACTGCTCGACGCAGTCGGCGTGTCACCCGAGGTGGCCGCACCCGGCGTGCGGACGGCCGCAGTGCCCGGCCGGCTCCAACCGATCGACCGCGGCCAGGGCTTCCTCGCCCTCGTCGACTACGCACACAAGCCCGGCGCGTTGCGGGCAGTGCTCGAGACGTTGCGCCAGCAGAGCCCAGGTCGCGTCGCGGTGGTCTTCGGGGCAGGCGGCAACCGTGACGCGGGCAAGCGCGAGCCGATGGGCCGCGTCGCGGCCGAGCTCGCCGACCTCGTCGTCGTCACCGACGACAACCCGCGCGACGAGGTCCCCGCTGACATCCGCGCGACCATCGTGGCAGGTGCGGAGGCTGCGGCAGGACCGGCGACCAGCGTCGTCGAGATCGGCGACCGGCGGGAGGCCATCGAGTACGCGGTGGCATGGGCCGACGACGGCGACGTGGTGGTCATCGCAGGCAAGGGCCACGAGGCCGGTCAGACCAGCGGGGGCAAGACCCGGCCGTTCGACGACCGCGGCGAGCTGGCCCGCGCGCTCGAGGCACTGGGGAAACACGCGTGATCGAGCTGACCCTCGCGCAGATCGCGGACATCGTCGGCGGCGAACTCGCCGACGTGTCGCCGAGCGAGGCCGAGACCATCCGGGTCACCGGCACCGTCGAGTTCGACTCTCGTGCCGTGACACCGGGTGGGCTGTTCCTCGCGCTTCCCGGCGAGCGGTCCGATGGGCACGACTTCGCCGCCGCCGCGGTGGCCGCCGGAGCGGTGGCGGTGCTCGCCGCCCGTCCCGTCGGTGTGCCCGCCGTCGTGGTGACGCCCGCGGGCAGCGACGTCGACGCGGGCACCGGCGTCCTCGAATTCGACACCGACGGATCGGGTGCCGCGGTGCTCGCGGCGCTGGCCAAACTGGCTGCGGCGGTGGCCGCCGAACTGGTCGCCGAGGGCCTGACGATCGTCGGAGTGACGGGCTCGTCGGGCAAGACCTCCACTAAGGACCTGCTGGCCGCCGTGCTCAGCCCGCTGGGTTCGGTGGTGGCACCGCCTGGCTCGTTCAACAACGAGTTGGGTCACCCGTGGACCGTGCTGCGCGCGACCACCGACACCGACTACCTGATCCTCGAGATGTCTGCGCGGCACCGGGGCAACATCGCCGCGCTGGCCAGGATTGCGCCGCCGTCGATCGCCGTCGTGCTCAACGTCGGCACGGCACATCTCGGCGAGTTCGGCTCCCGCGAGGCCATCGCCGCCACGAAGGGCGAACTGCCGCAAGCGGTTCCGGCGTCGGGTGTGGTGATCCTCAACGCCGACGACACCGCGGTTGCCGCGATGGCCAACAACACCGCGGCCCGCGTGGTCCGGGTGTCGCGGTCACCTGGCGCCGACGTGTGGGCCGACGACGTCACCCTCGACGACGTGGCCCGGCCACGCTTCACGTTGCACGCCGCAGCAGGTGCGGTGCCCGTCGAACTCGCGGTGCACGGCGATCATCAGGTGTCCAACGCATTGTGCGCGGCAGCGGTCGCACTGGAGTGCGGGGCCAGCATCGATCAGGTCGCAGCGGCACTCGCGGCGGCAGGGCCGGTGTCGCAGCGCCGCATGCAGGTGAGCACCAGAAGCGACGGGGTGACCGTCATCAACGACGCTTACAACGCCAACCCCGACTCGATGCGGGCCGGGCTAAAGGCGCTGGCCTGGATGGCGCGATCACCCGCGGCCGATGGCGCCGGCCGGCGCCGTAGCTGGGCCGTGCTCGGCGAGATGGCCGAACTCGGCGACGACGCGATAACCGAGCATGACAGCATCGGTCGACTGGCGGTGCGCTTAGATGTGTCACGACTCGTCGTCGTCGGAACCGGGAGATCGCTGAACGCGATGCACCAGGGGGCGGTGATGGAGGGGTCGTGGGGCAGTGAGTCCACCGTGGTCGCCGATGCCGACGCCGCGCTGGAGCTGTTGCGGGCCGAATTGCGCGAGGGGGACGTGGTGCTGGTGAAGGCATCCAAAGTGGCAGGTCTTGCCGCGCTGGCCGATGCGCTCGTCGGAGATGTAACCGGCGGGCAGAAGCGCAGCGACCGGGGAATCGACACCGCATGAGACAGATCCTCATCGCCGTCGGGATCGCTCTCGCGGTGTCGATCCTGCTGACGCCCGCGCTGATCCGGCTGTTCACCCGCCAGGGGCTCGGCCACGAGATCCGCGAGGACGGGCCGCCCAGCCACCACAAGAAGCGCGGCACGCCGTCGATGGGCGGTGTCGCCATCCTGGCAGGCATCTGGGCGGGTTACCTGGGTACGCACCTGGTCGGGCTGGTGATCGACGGACGCGGTCCGTCCGCGTCTGGCCTGCTGGTCCTGGGGTTGGCGACCTCGCTCGGCGCCGTCGGGTTCATCGACGACCTGATCAAGATCCGCCGTTCGCGCAATCTCGGCCTGAACAAGACCGCGAAGACGGTCGGCCAGCTGGTCGCCGCCGTGCTGTTCGGGGTGCTCGCCCTGCAGTTCCGCAACTCCGACGGGCTGACGCCGGGTAGCGCCGAGCTGTCCTACGTGCGCGAGATCGCCACGGTCACGTTGGCGCCGTTGGTGTTCGTGGTGTTCGTCGTGGTCCTCGTCAGCGCGTGGTCCAACGCGGTGAACTTCACCGACGGCCTGGACGGGCTGGCTGCAGGGGCCATGGCCATGGTCACGGCCGCCTACGTGCTGATCACCTTCTGGCAGTTCCGCAACGCCTGCGCGACCAGCCCCGGATTGGGTTGCTACAACGTGCGCGACCCGCTCGACCTTGCGCTCGTCGCCGCGGCCACCGCGGGCGCCTGCATCGGATTTCTGTGGTGGAACGCCCCGCCGGCCAAGATCTTCATGGGTGACACCGGGTCGTTGGCGCTTGGCGGAATCATCGCGGGTCTGTCGGTGACCAGCCGCACAGAGACCCTTGCCGTCGTGCTCGGAGCGCTGTTCGTCGCCGAGGTGACCTCGGTCGTCGTGCAAATCTTGGCCTTCCGCACCACCGGCAGGCGCGTGTTCCGGATGGCGCCCTTCCACCATCACTTCGAGTTGGTCGGGTGGGCAGAGACCACGGTGATCATCCGGTTCTGGTTGCTAACGGCCATCGCCTGCGGTCTCGGGGTTGCGCTGTTCTACAGCGAATGGCTGGCCACGGTAGGCGCTTAGCTGAGGCTCTTCCGCGCATTTCGCGACACGCGCCGGATGTACCCGGCGTTACGGGGGTGACGGGGGAGGATTTTGGGGTGCAAGGGACAAACGGGTCTGCTGTTGCTCATGTGACTGCTGTGATCGATGCGGTCAGGTAGCTGACGGTGAGCACAATCCTTGCCCGACTGCGGCTGAAGCGGGGCAGCGCCGACGGCGCGTCCGACCAGCCGGCGCAGGTGCAGACCGAGGCCGTCCCGCGCACGCGGTTCGGCGTCTGGCTGAGCCGTCCGATGACGTCCTTCCATCTGATCATCGCGGTGGCCGCGCTGCTCGTCACCCTCGGCCTGACCATGGTGCTGTCGGCCTCGGGCGTGCACTCCTACGACGAGGACGGCTCGCCCTGGATCATCTTCGCCAAGCAGGTGCTGTGGACGATCGTCGGCCTCATCGCGTTCTACGCCGCCCTGCGCATGCCGGTGAACCTGATGAGGCGGTTGGCCTTCCCCGGCTTCGTGATCACGATCATCATGCTGGTCTTGGTGCTCGTCCCAGGAATCGGCAAGGAGGCCAACGGCTCTCGCGGTTGGTTCGTCGTGGCCGGGTTCTCCATGCAGCCCTCCGAGCTGGCCAAGATCGCGTTCGCCATCTGGGGCGCGCACATCCTGGCGGCCCGCCGTATGGAGCACGCGTCGCTGCGCGAGATGCTCTTCCCGCTGGTGCCCGGCGCGGTGCTTGCGCTGTTCCTGATCGTGCTGCAGCCCGACCTCGGCCAGACGGTGTCGCTGAGCATCATCCTGCTCGGTCTGCTTTGGTACGCAGGCCTGCCGCTGCGCGTCTTCCTCAGCTCGCTGGCGGCCGCCATGATGGCGGCGGCCGTGCTGGCGGTGTCGGAGGGCTACCGGTCCGACCGCGTCCAGTCCTGGCTCAACCCCGGTGCCGATTCGATGGGCTCGGGCTATCAAGCACGGCAGGCCCGGTACGCGCTGGCCAACGGCGGCATATTCGGCGACGGCCTCGGCCAGGGCACCGCGAAGTGGAACTATCTGCCCAACGCGCACAACGACTTCATCTTCGCGATCATCGGCGAGGAGCTGGGGTTCGTCGGGGCGGCCGGCCTACTGCTCCTGTTCGGCTTGTTCGCCTACACCGGAATGCGGATCGCGAAGCGGTCGGCAGATCCGTTCCTGCGACTCCTGACCGCCACCACCACGCTGTGGGTGCTCGGCCAGGTCTTCATCAACGTCGGCTACGTGGTGGGGCTGCTACCCGTCACCGGGCTGCAGTTGCCACTGATATCCGCTGGCGGAACTTCCACGGCCACAACACTTCTGATGATGGGAGTGATGACAAACGCGGCGCGGCACGAACCCGACGCGGTCGCCGCGCTGCGTGCAGGTCGTGAGGACCGGTTCAACCGGTTGCTGCGACTGCCCCTGCCCGAGCACTATTCGCCCACCCGGCTCGAGGCGGCCCGCGACCGGCTGCGCACCAAACCCAAGGCGCAGGCAGCACCGCCGAAGTCCAAGCCGAAGCCGAAGGCCAAGCCGAAGCCGAAGGCCAACTCGAAGAAGCCAGGACGCATGCCGGTCAAGGACGACCGGAGGCGAAGCAACCAGGCGGCCGATCGGTCGGTGCGGCACGCAGGGCATCATGGAGGCCGTCAACGCGAAGAGGGCCGTCGGGCTCCCTCATTGGAAGGCCAGCGTCACGGGTGAACGCACTGTCCGTCGTACTCGCAGGTGGGGGTACCGCGGGGCACGTCGAGCCGGCGATGGCCGTTGCCGATGCCCTCATGGCGCTTGATCCGGACATTCGGATCACGGTGCTCGGCACTGAACGTGGATTGGAGACCCGGTTGGTGCCCGAGCGCGGCTACCACCTCGAACTCATCACCCCGGTGCCGTTGCCGCGCAAGCCGTCGGGTGACCTGATGCGACTCCCGATGCGGGTACGCAGGGCCGTTCGGCAGACGCGTGCGGTGTTCGACGACGTCGAGGCCGACGTGGTCATCGGCTTCGGAGGGTACGTCGCACTGCCCGCCTACCTCGCCGCCCGCGGTGGCGTGCGCCGCAGGTCCGTGCCGGTAGTGGTGCACGAGGCCAACGCCAGCGCGGGGTGGGCCAACCGGGTCGGAGCCCGTTCGGCGCGACGCGTGCTGTCCGCCGTCCCGGATCCTGGCCTGCGGCGTGTCGAGGTGGTGGGCGTGCCCGTGCGGGCGGCGATCACCTCGTTGGACCGGGCGGCGCTGCGGGCCGAGGCGCGGGCCCACTTCGGTTTCGCCGACGACGCCCGCGTGCTGCTGGTGTTCGGCGGTTCACAGGGCGCGCAGTCGCTGAACCGGGCGATGATGGGTGCCGCGAAAGACCTTGCGACCGCCGGTGTCTCGGTGCTGCACGCACACGGTCCGAAGAACTCGCTTGAGCTTCCCGAGCCCGCTGCCGGCGATCCGCCGTACGTCGCGGTGCCCTACCTCAACCGAATGGATCTGGCCTACGCCGCCGCAGACCTCGCGATCTGCCGGTCCGGGGCGATCACCGTCGCCGAGGTCTCCGCCGTCGGCCTGCCCGCGGTGTACGTGCCGCTGCCGATCGGCAACGGTGAACAGCGACTCAACGCCCTTCCCGTGGTCAACGCGGGCGGCGGCTTGATCGTCGACGACACCGACCTGACCCCGAAGTACGTCGCCGACACCGTGGGTGGGCTGCTCACCGACCCCGCGCGGCTTGCGGCGATGACGCAATCGGCGGCTATGGCCGGGCACCGCGACGCCGCTCAACGCGTCGCCGAAGTGGCCGTCGCCGTCGCGGCCGAGTTCCCGAGGCGGTCGCGATGAGCGTCCCCGCATTGCCCGCCGAGTTGGAGCGGGTGCACATGGTCGGCATCGGGGGAGCGGGAATGTCGGGCATCGCCCGCATCCTGCTGGACCGAGGCGGGCAGGTATCGGGGTCGGATGCCAAGGAGTCGCGTGGGTTGGCCGCGCTGCGTGCCCGCGGTGCGCAGGTCCGCATCGGCCACGACGCGTCGTCGCTCGACATGCTGCCCGGCGGACCGACCGCAGTGGTGAGCACGCATGCCGCGATCCCCAAGACCAACCCCGAACTCGTCGAGGCAGGCCGCCGCGGCGTCCCGGTGATCATGCGTCCGGCGGTGCTGGCCGCGCTGATGGACGGCTACACCACGGTGATGGTGACCGGCACACACGGTAAGACGACGACCACGTCGATGGTCATCGTCGCGCTGCAGAACGGCGGTTTCGACCCATCGTTCGCGGTCGGGGGCGATCTCGGCGAGGCAGGCACAAACGCCCACCACGGAAGCGGCACGGTCTTCGTCGCCGAGGCCGACGAGAGCGACGGCTCGCTGCTCGAGTACACCCCCGACGTTGCGGTGGTGACCAACATCGACCCCGACCACCTGGACTTCTTCGGCAGCGCCGAGGCGTACACCGCGGTCTTCGACGAGTTCGTCGAGCGGCTGCGCCCCGGTGGAGCGCTGGTGGTCTGCGTCGACGATCCAGGTGCGGCGGCGTTGGCCGAGCGAGTCGCCGAGAGCGGCGTGCGGGTGCTGCGCTATGGCAGTGGTGATGCCCCGGATCTCGCTGGCGCCCTTGTGACTTGGGAGCAACAGGGCACGGGCGGCGTGGCGACCGTTCAGTTGGCTGGCGAGTCGCATCCCCGTGGAATGCGGCTGGCGGTACCGGGCAGGCACATGGCGCTCAACGCGTTGGCAGCGCTGCTCGCGGCGACCGAGGTCGGTGGGAGCGCTGATTTTGTGCTCGACGGCCTGGCCGGATTCGAGGGCGTGCGGCGCCGTTTCGAGTCGGTCGGCACGTCCGGCGGTGTCCGGGTCTTCGACGATTACGCGCACCATCCGACCGAGGTCCGCGCGACACTCGAGGCCCTGCGAGGTGTCGCGGGGGAGTCCCGCTCGATCGTGGTGTTCCAGCCCCACCTCTATTCGAGGACCAAGACCTTCGCCCGCGAGTTCGCGTCCGCTCTCTCCGATGCCGACGAGGTCTTCGTGCTCGACGTGTACGCCGCCCGCGAACTTCCGATGGCCGGGATCAGCGGCGCCAGCATCGCCGACCACGTCACGGCCCGCGTCCGCTATCTGCCCGACTTCTCAACTGTCGCAGCGACCGTCGCCGCCGCGGCCCGGCCCGGTGACGTCGTCGTCACCATGGGCGCCGGCGACGTCACGCTCCTCGGGCAGGAGATCCTGACGGCCCTGCAGGTGGAGGCGGATCGCCGCGCACCAGGAGGGCAGCGATGACGGGCCCCGCCGATACCGGTGAGGAGGCCGCGGATCCCGTTCCCGGTGAACCCGAGCAGACCCCGGTCGACGGCGAAGACGGCGACACCGACGAGGCCCCCGAATTCGAGGGCCCACGGCGTCGGGCGCGGCGCGAGCGCGAGGAGCGCCGCATGGCCCAGGCCAGGGCGACGGCAATCGAACAGGCGCGGCGCGAGGCGAAGAAGCGGGTCGTGGGGAAACCGGTCGATCAGTCGAAAACCCCTGCGCGAGGGGTGATCCGGGGCCTCAAGGTCCTGATGTGGTCGGCGTTGGTCAGCGTGGTGGCTGTCGCGTTGGGCCTGGTGTTGTACTTCACTCCCGTCATGGCCGCCCGCGTCACGGTGATCACCGGGTTGAACACGCTGAGCGAGGACGAGGTCCAGCAGGCCGCGGCGATCGTGCCAGGGACGCCGCTGCTGCAGATCGACACCGATGCCGTCGCCGAGCGGGTCGCGACGATCCGGCGCGTTGCCAGCGCCAGGGTGCAACGCGAATACCCGTCGACGCTGCGCATCACCGTCGCCGAGCGCGTTGCCGTCGTCGTCAAGGACTATCCCGACGGACCGCACCTCTTCGATCGGGACGGAGTGGACTTCGCGTCCGCACCGCCACCGCCTGGCCTGCCATATCTGGATGCCGACAACCCCGGCCCGAGCGACGACCCGACGAAGGCGGCGCTGCAGGTGCTGCTCTCGCTGCGGCCCGAGGTGTCGGGGCAGGTGAGTCGAATCGCGGCGCCTTCGGTGGCGTCGATCACCCTGACGCTCGTGGACGGCAGGGAGGTGATCTGGGGGACCACCGACCGAACCGAGGAGAAGGCCCTCAAGCTGGGGGCGCTGCTGACCCAGCCCGGTCGCACCTATGACGTGTCCAGCCCGGATTTGCCGACCGTCAAGTAACGCAAGTCGCCGGAAATCACGGGAAAACCTTCGGCGCGCCTGCACGGATACCCCGCACGGTCGCCCTACCGTTCTGTTTGTACGGAACTACTTGACATAACTCTAAGCCTATGGTTGAGGTTTAGGGTTTGCGGCAAAAGTTCCGGCACCACTGATCAATCAGGGAGGAACTCGGCCATGACGCCCCCGCACAACTATCTCGCCGTCATCAAGGTGGTCGGCATCGGTGGCGGCGGCGTGAATGCCGTCAACCGGATGATCGAACAGGGCCTGAAGGGCGTGGAGTTCATCGCCATCAACACCGACGCCCAGGCGCTGTTGATGAGCGATGCCGACGTCAAGCTCGACGTCGGCCGTGATTCCACCCGCGGCCTCGGTGCCGGCGCCGACCCAGAGGTCGGCCGCAAGGCAGCCGAAGACGCCAAGGACGACATCGAGGAGCTGCTTCGCGGCGCCGACATGGTGTTCGTCACCGCTGGCGAAGGCGGTGGCACCGGCACGGGAGGCGCGCCCGTCGTCGCGACGATTGCACGCAAGCTCGGTGCGCTCACCGTCGGCGTGGTGACTCGGCCGTTCTCCTTTGAGGGGAAGCGTCGGTCGAACCAGGCCGAGATCGGCATCACATCGCTGCGGGAGAGCTGCGACACTCTCATCGTCATCCCCAATGACCGTTTGCTGCAGATGGGCGACGCCGCCGTATCCCTGATGGACGCGTTCCGCAGCGCCGACGAGGTGCTACTCAACGGCGTGCAGGGCATCACCGACCTGAGTACTACGCCTGGTCTGATCAACGTCGACTTCGCCGACGTCAAGGGCATCATGTCCGGCGCGGGCACCGCCCTGATGGGCATCGGTGCGGCGCGCGGCGATGGCCGTGCGCTCAAGGCCGCCGAGATCGCGATCAACTCGCCGCTGCTCGAGCAGTCCATGGAGGGCGCGCAGGGTGTGCTGATGTCGGTGGCGGGCGGCAGCGACCTCGGCCTGTTCGAGATCAACGAGGCGGCCTCGCTGGTGCAGGATGCCGCGCATCCCGAAGCGAACATCATCTTCGGCACCGTCATCGACGACTCGCTCGGCGACGAAGTCCGGGTCACCGTCATCGCGGCCGGATTCGACGCTCAGGGGCCGAGTCGCAAGCCGGTCGTCGGCGCCGGGCTGGGCATAACACCGGGCAAGGCGGGGAAGGTCACCTCGCCGGTCTTCGAACCGGTCGATCCGGCGAGTGTGCCGCTGCACACCAACGGGGCGACGGTGAGCATCGGTGGCGGCGGTGGCGATGACGACGACGACGTCGACGTGCCGCCCTTCATGCGCCACTGAGTTCGCCCATCCTGCGTCGCCGCGATACTGGGAAACCGTGAGCTTCAAGATCCGGCGTGTGACCACTACTCGTGCGGGCGGTGCGTCGTCGGCGCCGTTCGACACCTTCAACTTGGGTGACCACGTGGGCGACGATGCCGACGCGGTTGCGGCCAACCGGCGGCGTCTTGCCGAGAGGATCGGCCTGCCCGACCGCATCGTCTGGATGCACCAGGTACACGGTGACCGGGTCGTGGAGGTCGACGCGCCTGGCCCCACCGTCGACAATGCCGACGGATTGGTGACCACGAAACCTCGATTGGCATTGGCGGTGGTAACCGCCGATTGCGTCCCAGTGTTATTGGCGGACGCCCGGGCCGGCGTGGTGGCCGCCGTGCACGCAGGCCGCGTTGGCGCGCAGAACGGTGTCGTGGTCCGCGGGGTCGAGGCGATGCTGCGCGCGGGTGCGCACGCCGAGGACATCTCGGTGCTGCTCGGCCCGTCCGCGAGCGGACGCAACTACGAGGTGCCCGCTGCGATGGCCGCCGACGTCGAGGCTGCGCTGCCTGGTAGCCGCACGAAGACCTCTGCTGGCACGGACGGACTCGATCTCAGGGCCGGAATAGCAAGGCAGCTAAGAGGATTGGGCATTGTGTCGATCGCTGTAGACTCGCGTTGCACCATCGAGGACGACGCGCTGTTCAGTCACCGGCGGGGAGCGCCGACCGGACGCCTGGCGTCGTTGGTGTGGATGGCATGAGCAGCCCGAGGGAAGCCGAACTCGCAGAGTCGCTCGCCGCGGTGCGGGCGCGCCTCGATCGTGCCGCCGCTGCCGCGGGGCGCGACGCCGGAGAAATCGAATTACTCACCGTCACGAAATTCTTTCCGGCCTCCGATGTAATTCTGCTCACGAAACTCGGATGCACGGCATTCGGCGAATCCCGCGAACCGGAGGCGTCGAATAAGGTCGCCGAAGTCGCGGCGCTTTTGTCCTCTGAATTGCCGGCGCCCTCAATTCGCTGGCACATGGTGGGCCGTATCCAGCGCAAGAAGGCGCGCACGGTCGCCGGTTGGGCGTACGCCGCGCACTCGGTGGACGGCGACGCCTTGCTCGGTGCGCTCGGCCGGGCGGCGGTGACGGCACTGGAGGACGGACGGCGCGGCGCACCCCTGCGCGTTTACGTCCAACTGAGCCTCGACGGCGACCCGGCCCGCGGTGGCGTCGACATCAGTCGCACGGATCTCGTGGACGAGCTGTGCGCCCTCGCCGACGCGACCGACGGGCTGGACTTCGTCGGCCTCATGGCCGTCCCTCCCCTCGGCGCCGGCGCGGACGAGGCGTTCGCACGTTTGGAAGCCGAGCTGCACCGGGTACAACGCCTCTACCAGCAGCGGCTCGGTCTTTCGGCAGGTATGTCCGCAGACCTCGAGACGGCGGTGAAACATGGCTCGAGCTGTGTGCGTGTCGGTACCGCGGTTCTGGGGAACCGTCCTCTAACGTCACCCTGAGTAGTCACTCCAGTCACATCTTCATCACAGACAACACAGAACTCAGTCATCAGAAGGGTCTCCGATGAGCACACTGCATAAGGTCAAGGCCTACTTCGGTATGGCGCCGATGGACGACTACGACGACGAGTACTACGACGATGAGGATCGTTCGTCACGGTCCTACTCGCGCCGCCCCCGTGAGGAGCGCTTCGAGGAGGACGGCTACGGCCGCCTCGAGAGCAGGGGCTACGACGAGCGCATCGGCAGTCGCGAGTTCGAGCGTGAGTTCGCAGAGGCGCCTGCCGGTTATCGTGGCGGCGGCTACATGGACGACGCACCCTTCCGCGGAAGGCGCGAACCCGAGCGCTCGCGGTTCAACACTCTGCGCGGCGCCACCCGTGGCGCGGTAGCCATGGAGCCCCGCCGGATGGCGGCACTGTTCGACGAGGGCAGCCCGCTGTCGAAGATCACCACACTGCGCCCCAAGGACTACAGCGAAGCCCGCACCATCGGCGAACGCTTCCGCGACGGCACTCCGGTGATCATGGACCTGGTGTCGATGGACAACGCCGACGCCAAGCGCCTGGTCGACTTCGCCGCGGGACTCGCGTTTGCGCTGCGCGGATCCTTCGACAAGGTCGCGACCAAGGTGTTCCTGCTCTCGCCTGCGGACGTCGACGTCAGTGCCGATGAGCGCAGGCGGATCGCCGAGGCCGGGTTCTACGCCTACCAGTAGGTCGGGCGGCCCCATCGGGGACGGGTAGGCTGGCGGCAAATCGCTTGTCGCACCACTTGTATGCCTGCCTGTATCCCCGCTGTATTCAAAGTCACACTGCTTGGAGTGAGGTCGCCCAGTTGGCCCTGTTCTTCGAGATTCTGGGCTTCGCGCTGTTCGTCTTCTGGCTGCTGCTGATCGCCCGAGTCGTTGTCGAGTTCATTCGTTCGTTCAGTCGAGACTGGCACCCCAAGGGGTTCACCGTCGTGATCCTCGAGGTCATCCTGACGTTGACGGATCCGCCGGTGAAGCTGCTGCGCCGGATCATCCCGCAGCTCACGATAGGTGCGGTGCGCTTCGATCTGTCGATCATGGTGTTGCTGCTAGCCGCCTTCGTCGGCATGCAACTTGCGTTCGGCGCGGCAACCTGACGTAGCCCGAGTGGGTTTGCCGGAGTCGATATTGCGCGCAGTCAAGATTGAAATTCGCTCTTAATTCTCGACCTCTCATGCAACCGCCGGGTCTGCTGTGACAGGATGGACGCCAGTTACTACCACTATGGCTCTACACTTTGAGACCGGTTGACGGTCCAGACTCCAAGGGGGCAGACAATGCCGCTCACACCAGCCGACGTTCACAATGTCGCGTTCAGCAAGCCACCAATCGGCAAGCGCGGTTACAACGAGGACGAAGTCGATGCATTCCTCGACCTGGTTGAGAACGAGCTGACTCGGCTCATCGAGGAGAACGCCGACTTGCGTCAGCGCGTCGCCGAG
>JAOPVF010000174.1 GCA_025963195.1 Mycobacterium sp.
CCCGTAGCGCGGTCAGCACGTCGAC
This sequence comes from Mycobacterium sp., assembly GCA_025963195.1. Lineage (GTDB taxonomy): Bacteria > Actinomycetota > Actinomycetes > Mycobacteriales > Mycobacteriaceae > Mycobacterium. Next base: position 26 of record JAOPVF010000174.1, read on the forward strand.
GACGTCGTGCTCGTCACCGCTGACCATGAGCACGCGCGCATGCGGCCGGATCGCGGCCACCGTTTCGGCCACCTCCGCGTACTCGCCGATCACCAGGCCGGCAGTCATGATGGCCCGCACCGTGCACGCCGCTCCGATGATGGTGGGCGCCGCATGGTCGATTCCGGTGGTCGCGACCATCACGACGACGTCGGCCTGGTCGAGTTCGTCGAGCAGGCTCGGGTGATGACCGTTGGTGGCGGCCCCCACAGGGCGCAACGTCACCGACTCCGAGCCGCCGTCGCCGACCTCGGCCACGGGTGCGGCGAGTGCGTAGAAACGTGCACTGCCCCATGGATGTTCGGCGATGCGCTCGACGATCTCATCGGCGTCGGAGTCCAGCGCGATGATGCGCGCGCCCCAACGTCCCCGGATGGGCCGGTCGATGCGGTAGCGCATCTCCGCGGCAGTGGTGGCCCGTGCGCAACTGCTGCCGAGGATGGGGCGGCTCAATGCTTTCCCCCCGTCGCTTCGCTCGCCCCTGAGCGGCGTCATACCGACGACTGCCGCACGCCCTCGCGCACCGAAAGGTCGTCACGACAGGCCTCGACGAACGATGCATCGCGCGGCAGGACCACCGCGGCCGAACGCACCCTGTGGTGGGCTGGATCGACACCGGGCGGCGTAATGCCCTCGTCGCGCAGCGCCTCGGTCGCCTTCTTGAGCTTCTGGCGCGCCTTGATGATGCCGGTGTCGGCCGAGACCAGCATCTCCTTGCTGCGGTCGACGATCGGTCCCATGCTCTCCTGCAGCGACGCGTCCTGCATCGCGATGCCCTTCACACCCGAGTAGGTGTCGCCACGCCTCTGCGCCTCCCTGTCGATCAGATAGTCGTTGTCCTTGTTGGCCATCGGGCGGAAGGTGCCAGGGATGTTCTCGCTGTGCACGCCGTGCCCGTCGCGCATCGCCTGTACCTCCTCGACACTCAGTGGCCGGACGGGGTGGTAGTCGAACGAGTAGGTCCAGCAGTTCTCGTCGTCGATCGGGATCCAGAAGTGCCCATGCACCGGATGATCGCCACGCGGCGGGACCATCGTGAAGCACGGCATCACCCACGGCGTGATCCGCCAGTAGTAGGTATCCGCCTCGGCGTTGCGGCGGGCGCCGACGAACAATCCGCCCTCGGCGTCCGCGACCTCGAAGTAGGGCTTGAGGTCACCCATGTTGTATTGATTGCCCTTCGCGCCCTTGAAGAGTGGGTCGGTCTTGAGCCCGCCGGAGTGCAGGAACGAGACGTGGCTGGAGTCGATGCCACCCTCGAACGCCTGCAGCCAGTTGCACTCCTGCCACCGCTTCGAGCTGTAGGTCTGATCGGCAGGGACGGTCGCGAACTCGTACTCGGGCAGCGGCGGCTGCTTCTCCGGGTCACCCATGTAGGTCCACAGGAGGTCGCCGAGCTTGACCAGCGGGTAGGACGTGAGCTTGACGTGCGAGCAGAACGTGCTGTTCTCCGGCTCGGAAGGAACCTCGATCGCCTGACCGGTGACGTCGTACTTCCACCCGTGATACGGGCAGCGCAGTCCGGAACCCTCGTTGCGGCCGAACCACAACGAGGCCCCGCGATGTGCGCAGAACTCGTCGATCAGGCCGTAGCGCCCGTCGCTGTCACGGAACGCGACCATCCGCTCGCTCAGCAGCTTTACTCGAACCGGTGGGCAATCGTTGTCGGGCAACTCCTCGGCCAGCATGGCCGGCAACCAGTACTGCCGAAACATTTCACCCATGGGCGTACCCGGACCCGTTTGGGTCAACAGCTCGTTGATCTCTGCCCTCAGCACCGCGTGGCCTCTCCCCTTCGATTCGTGACGAGTCGTTCATCACAACGCTCTAATTGTAATACCATTAGGTATTACAGGCCAAGGCTTCGGAGAACAAACCACGAGGGGAAGTGTGATGATCGGGATCGTCGGCGTTGGGGACATGGGACTTCCGATGGCCGGGCACATGGTGACCGGCGGCCTGGACGTCATCGCCCATGACGTCGACGCCGATCGACTGGCCGCCGCCGGGGCGTTGGGCGCGAAGACCGCGTCGGGGCTCGCCGACGTCGCCGACGAGACCGACATCGTCGTCGCCTGCCTGCGAACCGATGATCAGATGCACGCCGTCGCCGAAGAACTGGTGAGCTGCGACCGCCCTGGGCAGCTCATCGTGGTCGCGGGCACCCACAGCCTCGAGTTCATGCGGCGGCTGGCCGGGATCGTCGAACCCAAGGGCCGCAGGATCATCGACGCGCCCGTCGTGTTCGGTGCCCTCGGCGCCCGGGAGGGCAATCTGCTGTCGTTGTGCGGCGGCGACGAGGCCGACGTCGATCGCGCGCGCCCCGTGCTGATGACCTACAGCCGCGGCGTCGAGCACGTCGGACCGCTCGGCGCTGGGCAGCTCGCCAAGACCTGCAACAACCTGCTGCACTGGATCCACTGCGTTGCCAACTACGAGACGCTGTCGATCGCCAAGCGCTACGGCCTCGATCCCCAACGCATGCGCGAGGTGCTGATCAAGTGCCCGGGCGACAACGGTACGTTGCGCCGTTGGGATTCCACGCGTTTCACCTGGCAGGAGAAGGACATGGACTTCGTCGTCCAGCTCGCCCAGGATGCAGGGCTGGTGCTGCCGTTGACCGGACAGGTCGACCAGCTGGTCAAGACGTTGACCGCGGCCGACGTCGCGGCTCTGCTCTACGGTCCGGAGTGCTCCTACCTCGGCAGGCCGATCACACCGTTGACGCAGACGCATGGCGGGCTCTGACCGCTACGGCGCCAGTCCGGCAATCTCCAGCCGGCAGGTGTAGTGCCGCCACCGCGACGTGTCGTTGAACGACGACCCGAGGTCGGGCAATTCGGCATGATCGGTGTCGGGCACCGCGTCCGGGGTCGAACCGAGGAACGCCAATTCAGCCGCGATCCTGGACAACTCGGTGAGGTCGAGGGCGCGCATGGTGGCCTGCGCGACCGACTCACCCGCGGTGACGATGCCGTGCCCGCGCAGCACGCAGACGTCGGATTCGCCCATGGCATGGGCCATCGCGCGCCCCAGCTCGGGGGTTCGAACCAGGACCGACCGCGGGTACACCGGGACTCCGCGGTGAGCGAGATGGGATGCGGGAATGTTGTACGCACCAACGACTTGCCGGATCTCGACGCCAGCAAGCTCGGCGATCACCACGTCGCGGGGATGCGCGTGCACGACGGCATTGACGTCGGGTCGGGCCCGCAAGAGCTCGGCGTGGATGGGGAATTCGTTGGGCACCGCGTATCCGCCGTCCAGATCACCGTGCCCGTCCATGTCGACGATGCGGATGTCGTCGGGGACGGTGAACAACAGCCCGCGATCTTCTGGCCCGCGGCAGCGCAGCAGCATCCGCTCGGCGTCCAGTCGCAGGCTGACGTGGCCGAGCACGTCGGCGGCGAGACCCTGGTGAGCCAGGATGCGGCAGGCCGTGGCGACGGTGCTGCGCAGTTGGGTGAGTGTTCCACCCGTCATGCCGGGACCTCGGCCATCGCACCGAACACCAGCGACTTGATGGTGATGGGCACGGTGTTCGACGGCTGGCGGACGCGGCCGAGATCGACGAAGTCGAAGTCGCGCAACGCAACACCGTCGAGGATGAGCATGTCGACGCCGACCTCGAGTTCGTCGCACAGGATGGTGCCGAGGGTGAGCGCGATGTCGGCGTCGACCATCAGGTACAGCGCCTTGCCCGCGGCGATGCGGCGGGTCAGACCGTCGCGGATGCCCTCGGCGAACGGGCGCAGCCGCCGGTAGCTCGGTGTGCCGGTGAAGTCCAGTGCCACCGCGATGTCGGCATCGGTGTCGTGCAATCCGAATGCCGAGAGATGGTCGGCGATGGCCGATGCCACCGTGGCGGCCTCGACACCGTCCTTCAGTGCGTATACCGGGCGGGCCACCTGCAGGTTGCGCCGAGGCAGGGTCAACTCCGCGGCGGGGATGTAGCTGGTGATGCCGCTGAGCTGGACGGTGTACTCCGACGCGCCGAGCACGGTGGCGCGGATGCGTTCGGTGGCAGGCAATACCGGCGCCGGTAGCCGCCCATCGTCGACACGGGCTGCCAGCGCCGCGCCGAGCAGCCGGCCGAGATCGCCGAAATCCCTTGTCTCCATGCCATAGACGTACTCCGCGACACCACCGGAGAAGATCACGCCGTCCAAAAGGCCGAGGTCGCTGATTCGGTCGGTGAGGAAGAGGTGGTCGGCGGACGGCTCGCCCCGGACCGCGGCGACGACCAGGTCAGCCATCGACGAGGCGATGCCGTCGAGGGCATCCGGCCCGACTTGGTCACCGAGGTCGAGGTCGTACCCCGCGGCGGCGGCGTGCATGCGACCACCCGGTTCGATGCGGCTCACCATGCCACCATCGACGGCGATGAGCCTGCCACCGACGTGGAATGCCGCGGTGGCGAGTACTCGCCCGCCCTCGATCACCGCGAGTTTCGTGGTGCCCCCGCCGATGTCGACGTTGAGGATCCGGGCGCCCCTTTCGTGCGACGTCAGCGCCGCGCCGGAGCCGTACGCTGCGAGCATCGCCTCCATGTGGTGACCGGCGCTCGCGCACACCAGGTCACCGGCGCGCTCGGCGACCACCGAGGCGATGCGCTCGGCGTTGCGCCGGCGCAGGGCCTCCCCGGTGAGGATGACCACGCCGGTGTCGACGTCCTCGGGCTCCCGTCGCGCCTCGGCGTAGGCACTGTCGAGGATGCGGCCGAGGGCGACGGCGTCGATCTGCATGTCGTCGGTGTACGGCGTGAGTGCCACCTCTGACTCGAACAGCGTGTCGCGCGCCACCACGACGTAGCGGCTGGTGAGGTCCTCGCCGCGGCGGCGCAGCTGTAGCCGTGAGAATGCGACCTGAGTGCCCGAGCTGCCGATGTCGACCCCGACGCTGTGCAGGGTGACGTTGTCCTGCAGCCAGATCGGGTTGTCCTCGACCGGCAGATCGGGTTCGTCGTGTTCGTGGTCCGCATCGTGGCTCATGCAGGCGACAGTGCCTCGGCCGGCTTGGGTGGCAGGTCGGGCAACTCGGCGGCGTAGGCCTCGTCCATCTTGGGCAAGAGGCCACTCTCGGCGAGCGCCTTGGCGAAGGTCTCCCGGATCACCGGGGATTCGTCGGCGTAGTCGATCTGGTCCCCGCCGATCCTGCGGCTGATCCATGCCTTCGGCACGCCCTGGGCGTTGCGCATCGACACCACCTCGTGTTTGAACGCCAGGTAGCGGGCCGGGTCGGCGCCGGTGTTGAAGTGCTGGTGAAACCACATGTTCGGCGGCACGATCAGCGTCCCGGTCTCCCATTCGTAGCGCCGCGGCTCCTCGCCCTCCGGCCACATCAGGCTGAACCCCTGCCCGCTCAGGATGATGACGTGGGCTCCCGGCCCGTGTCGATGCCCCTTCTTGTACGTCGCGGTGCCGAACTGCGAGATGTGGCTGTTCATCGAGCCCTTGGCCATCGAGAACCTGATGTGGCCGCCGCCTGCGCCGCGCTCCTTGGCCGAGATCAGCGGAAGGTCAATGGCATTGGCGACGAAGTTGGTCTTGAGCAGCAGACCGTCCTGCTCGTCCTTGGGCGCGAAGTAGTCCGGCTCGCCTGCGAAGCGGCCTGGGAAGTCGTGAGCGGTGTTGAAGACGAACTCGGCTTCGTCGTAGAGGTTGATGACCGGCGGCATGTTGGTCGACGACACGAAGCGAGCGGCCTGGCTGCCGGATCCGTTGAAGTGCTGATGCCAGGCGTTGAGTGGGATGGCGAACAACGCGCCGGGCCCCCACTCGAAGGTCACCTTCTGGCCTGCGTCGTTCCACACGGCCGTCGAGCCGTGCCCCGACAGCACCATGATCATCTCCTCGAACAGCTGCCGCTGCGGCGCGAGCTCGCTGCCCGCGGGGATCTCGCAGACGTAGCAGTCGTTGGACGTGCGGGACGCCTCGTGGTTGATGAAGACGCCGCGGCCGCCGCGGCGCGCCCACGGCTTCAGCTCGACGGTGTTCAGATTCGGAATGTAGTGCGCGCTGATGATGTCGAGGCCCTCGTCGCGAACCCACCGGACGTACGGCGAGTCCTTCTCGGTCGCGAACTTCTTCGCCAGTGTCTCCGAAACGATTGCGTCCTTGGCCACGTCCATCCTCCGTTTTGAGCTGTTCGAACTAATGGTATTACCAATAGGGTGAGTGTCAACCCGGTTCGGGTTGCCTTCCGGCCGCGGCAGTCTCGTTACCGCGCTCACCAGCCACGCCGGTGTAGGCGAGCACCGGGTTGGACCGGACGAGGAAGCCGCCTGCGTACACCCCTGCCAGTGCGCCGCCCAGGGTCAGCGCGAGCACCGGGCCGAGCAGACCGGCCACACCACCCATCAGCGTGTCACCAAGCGCGGGGCCGCCGCGCGATGCCATCTGGTAGATCGCCGACACCCGGCCGCGCAGTTCGTCGGGGGTCTCCAGCTGTACCGCGGCCTGCCGGATCGTCGTGGCCATCGCGTCACACGCGCCGATGAACAGGCCGGCAAGCAGTGCGAGCACGAACAGGTGCGCTTGGGCCAGAAAGACATTCGAGACGCCATAGAGCACGGTGGCGATCAACAGCACGCGGCCAAGCCGGGCTGTTCGGTCCACGACACGGAAGATCGTGTAGGTGGCGAGCAGCGCCCCGGCCGACGGCGCCGCCGACAGCAGGCCGTAGCCCTGCGGCCCGACGTCGAACACCGTGGCGCACAAGGCGGGCAGCGTTACCCGGTAGGCACCGAAGACCGTCGCGGACAGGTCCAGCGACATCAGCATCCAGATCATCCGGCGACTGCGGACGAACGCAACGCCATCGACCAACTGCCGCCACACCGAGACGGCGGTGCCCGCGCCCTCGAGTTTGGGCACCCGCAGCAGCTGCAGGATCACGACAAGGGCGGCATAGGTCACCGCGTCCACCGCGTACACCAGGCCCGGGCCCTGGACAGCGATCAGAACACCCGCGATCGCCGGGCCGAGCAGCACCGCAACCTCTCGCGACGGGTTGATCAGCGCGAACGCCTGGGGCAGTTGGGTGCGGGGCACCAGAGCCGGAATCAGCGCCTGCCGGGCTGGCTGGTCGAACGTCGCTGCGGCCGTGGTCAATACGACCGAGAGCACGACCTGCCACGCGACGATGTGGCCTGCCAGGGTCGCGGCCGCAAGCAAGCCGGCCACCGCCATAGCCACCGCTTGCGATGCCTGCAGAAGGCGCCGCCGGTCCCAACGGTCGGCGAGCACACCGCCGAGTGGACTCAGTACCAGCAGCGCGACTGCCTGGCCCGCACCGACCAACCCGGTCTGCGCGATCGAGCCCGTCAGGTGATAGACGTGATAGAGGTTGGCCGCGACGGTGGCACGGGTGCCGATCTGGGACAGCACGACACCGGCCCAGTAGAGATTGAAGTCGCGGTTCCTCAGTACTGGTGGAAGTCCCATCCCCTCAGTCGACCGGGACGAGGGCCAGCTTGCTGGCGTCCATCTGCAGGAACACCGATGAACCCGGCGCGTGCGATACGTGCGGCAGGCAGCGCGCGCGAATCTCGTGCTTGCCAACCGCGATGACGTGGTCGACGGCGTCACCGAGGAAGGCGCGGGTGGTGACGTTGCCCTCCCATACGTTTTCGATGCCGATGGGGCGCTCGGTGGTCAGCTGCACCGACTCCGGCCTGATCGAGACGATGACCTCGGTGCCGACGGGCATGTGCGCTCCGGACTCCAGAATCAGCCGACCGTCCCGGGTTTCGACGACATGGAGGTCGCCTTCATTGGAGGCCACGGTTCCGTCGATGAAGTTCGACGTGCCGATGAACTCGGCGACGAACTTGCTCTTCGGGTTCTCGTAGATGTCGCGGGGTTTGCCGAGCTGCACGACCTCGCCCGCCCGCATCACCGCGATGTTCGACGACAGCGACAGCGCCTCGATCTGGTCGTGGGTGACGTAGATCGAGGTGATGCCGAGGTCTCGTTGCAGGCGCTTGAGTTCGAACCGAAGCGACTCACGGAGTTTGGCGTCGAGGTTCGACAGCGGCT
>JAOPVF010000241.1 GCA_025963195.1 Mycobacterium sp.
CGCTCAAGATCTGCTCGGCGAAGTGGACGTTGATCCGCCAGCAGTCGATCAGCTCGCACGCCGCGTCGATCTCGGCCTGGTAGGCGGTCTTGGACTGGCCGAGCATGGTGGCGGCGGCGACCTTCTCCCGCCACGGACCGGCGAGGAGATCCGCGGCGCGGAGGAACACCGCGGCGCGCTCGTCGAACGGCGTCGCCGCCCAGGCGTCCTTCGCGGCGATGGCGGCCTCGACGGCGGCGGAGGCCTCGCCATGTCCGGCGTTGGTCAGGGTGCCGAGCACGGCACTGTGGCGGTGCGGTTGGACGACGTCGATGCGCTCGCCGTCACCCATGACGTGGGCGCCGCCGATGACGTGGGGAAGGTCGATGACGTCGCCGACCAACGCGTCGAGCGCGGTGGTCAGCCGGGCCCGTTCGGGGCTACCGGGGGCGTATTCGTGGACTGGCTCGTTGAGGGGCGCGGGAACGTCGGTAATCGCGGCGAAGGCGTTCATGTGCACAACGATCTCGCACCGAGGCCACCAAACCTTTGGCCGATCCGACAAGCTGTTCCACGCCTGTCAGTAAGATCACACAACATGAAGAAGTCAGGTGTCAGCCTCGGTCAGCTGGTCCTGGCGCTGGACGCGACCATGGTCACGTTGGTCGAGGCACCGCGCGGGCTGGACCTGCCCGTCGCGTCGGCCGCCCTGATCGATTCCGACGACGTGCGGCTCGGGCTGGCCGCCGGTTCAGGCTCGGCCGACGTGTTCTTCCTACTCGGCATCGGCTCCGACGACGCAATCGCGTGGCTCGACCATCAGGTGAACCGGCGAGTCCCCGCAGCCATCTTCGTCAAGGAACCCGCCGACGCCGTCGTGGCGCGGGCAGTCGCCGCGGGGACGGCGGTGGTGGCCGTCGAACCGCGGGCGCGCTGGGAACGCCTCTACCGTCTGGTCGACCACGTCTTCGAACACCACGGCGACCGCGCCGACCCGTTGTACGACTCGGGCACCGACTTGTTCGGCCTCGCCCAGTCGATCGCCGACCGGACGCACGGCATGGTGAGCATCGAGGACGCGCAGTCGCACGTGCTGGCCTACTCCGCCTCCGACGACGAGGCCGACGAGCTGCGGCGCCTGTCGATCCTCGGTCGCGCAGGCCCACCCGAGCACCTCGCGTGGATCGGCCAGTGGGGCATCTTCGACGCGCTGCGTGCCCGCGCCGACGTCGTCAGCGTCGCCGAGCGCCCCGAACTGGGACTGCGACCACGCCTGGCGATCGGCATCCACCAGCCCGCACCGGACCCGCGGCGGGCACCCGCGTTCGCAGGCACCATCTGGGTGCAGCAGGGGTCCCGGCCGCTGGCCGACGACGCCGACGACGTGCTGCGCGGGGCGGCGGTCCTTGCGGCCCGCATCATGTCTCGGCTGGCCGCGACGCCGTCGACGCACGCGGTAAGGGTTCAGGAACTGCTTGGCCTTCGCGCGGGCCAGGGCGATGACATTCCATTCGCTGAGCTGGCACGCGAGCTCGGCATCGTCGCCGACGGGCGCGCCGCCGTCGTCGGCGTCGACTGCGTTGCCGACGTGCCCGCGCGCCTGGCCGACGTACTGGCGTTGAGCGCCAGCGCCTTTCGCCCCGACGCGCAGGTAGCCGCGCGCGGGTCGCGGGTCTACGTGCTGTTCCCGGACACCGGAAGGGCCGCGTCGGTGACGTCGTGGATCCGGGGCACCATAGGCGCCCTGCGCACCGAGTTGGGCCTCGAGCTGCGGGCCGTGATCGCTACTCCGGCAAGCGGACTCAGTGCCGTCGCCGCCGCCCGCGCGGAGGTCGACCGGGTCCTCGACAGCGCGGAGCGGCACCCCGGTGCGATCGGTCAGGTCACCTCACTGGCCGAAGCCCGCACCACCGTGGTGCTCGACGAGATCGTCACGATGATCGCCGCCGACGAGCGCCTGATCGATCCGCGGGTGCGCGAACTGCGCGAGCACGACACCGTACTTGCCGACACGCTGCGTGCCTACCTGGACGCCTTCGGCGACATCGGCGCCGCGGCGCAACGGCTGCACGTACACCCCAACACCGTCCGCTACCGCGTCCGGCGCATCGAGGAGACGCTCGCGACGTCGTTGGCCGACCCTGACGTCCGGCTCCTGCTCTCGCTCAGCCTGCGCGCCGCGGAGGGCTAGGCGCTGAGGACTCCCTGCGGCGTAGCTACACCGAGGCCAGGAACTCCCTAGTCGCATGCACGAACGCGTCCGTCTCGGTGACCATCGGCAGGTGGGCGGACTGCTCGAAGAGCTGCCACCGGGCGCCGGGGATCGCATCGACCATGGCGCGCACCACGTCCGGCGTCATCTCGTCGAATCGTCCCGAAGTGACCAGCACGGGTAGGCCGATGTCGCCGAGTCGGTCGGTGACGTCCCATCCCGCCATGTTGCCGGTGAAGGTCAACCCCGTACCGACCATCGCCCGGTAGATCGCGGGGTTGAGCGCCCGAAGCGAGGCGCGAACACCAGCGGGGATGTCGTCGGAACCCATGAAGTGCAGCCGGTTGAACAGACCGACGGCCGCCAAATACTCGGGATCGGTTGTGGTACCCGAAGATTCGTGCAGTTCGATGACGGCGCCAGCACCGCCGGGCAGCGCAGCCCGCAGGTGCGCGACCCCGCGTTGGAACAGCGGGATGCTGGCGCACGTGTTGGCAAGGTGCAGACTCGCCAGGCCGGCGGGAGCGCGCAGCGCGTAGTCGACGGCCATCCAGCCCCCGGCGGACTGGCCGAACACGTGCACCCGATCGAGACCCAACGCCCCACGGACGGTGTCGATCTCGTCGGCGAAGGCGGCCAGCGTCCAGAGACTAGGGTCGTCGGGACGGTCGGACCGGCCGCAGCCGATCTGGTCGTAGTAGACCACCGGCCGCTCGTCTGCCAGGGCGTCGAGGTCACGTAGGTAGTCGTGCGTCATGCCGGGACCGCCGTGAATCACCAGCAGCGGCACGGCATCCGAATCGCCCACCACCCGGTAGTAGATCGAGCCGTGCGGACCGGCGATCGCGCCCTCGCGCACGTCAGGTGCTCAGGCGGTGCACCGCGGCATCGATCCGCTCGTCGGTGGCGGTCAGTGCCATTCGCACGTACTCGGCACCGCGCGGTCCGTAAAACTCGCCGGGGGCGACCAGGATTCCGCGTTCCGCCAGCCACTGGACGGTGTCGCGGCACGGCTCGCCGCGCGTCGCCCACAGGTACAGACCCGCGTCGGAGTCGTCGACCGTGAAACCGGCGTCGCGCACGGCGCGCAGCAGGGCGATCCTGCGGCGCCCGTAGCGCTCCTTCTGTTCCTTCTCGTGCGCGTCGTCGTCGAGCGCGGCCACCATCGCGGCCTGCACCGGCGTCGGGACGATCATCCCGGCATGCTTGCGCACGGCCAGCAACTCGGCGACGACGGCGGGATCCCCGGCGACGAAGCCTGCGCGGTAGCCGGCCAACGACGACGTCTTCGACAGCGAGTGCACCGCGAGCAGGCCGGTGTGGTCGCCGTCGCAAACCGACGGGTGCAGCACCGAGACCGGCTCGGCGTCCCATCCGAGCCCCAGATAGCACTCGTCGGAGGCGATCAGCACGCCGCGGTCGCGCGCCCAGCCGACGACCTTGCGGAGGTGCTCGACGCCCAGAACGGCGCCCGTGGGGTTGCTCGGCGAGTTCAGGAAGACCAGCTTCGGCGCCTGCGGACCGATTTGGGTGAGCGAGTCGGCGCGCACCACCTGCGCGCGAGCGAGCCGTGCGCCGACGTCATAGGTCGGGTATGCCAGTTCGGGCACCACGACGAGGTCGTCGGGACCGAGCCCGAGCAGTGTGGGCAACCAGGCGATGAGTTCCTTGGTGCCGATGACGGGCAGCACGGCGTGGTCGGACACGTCGGTGATGCCGTACCGACGCCGCAATGCCGACGTGGCGGATGCGCGCAGGGCGGAGGTGCCCGCGGTGGTCGGGTAGCCGGGCGCGCCGCTCGCTTCAGCGAGCGCGGTGCGGATCAGGGGGTCAACGGGGTCCACCGGCGTGCCGACCGAGAGGTCGACGATGCCGTCGGGATGCGCCGTGGCCTTGGCGGTGGCGTCGGCCAGCGTGTCCCACGGGAAGACCGGCAGCGTCCCCGAGACGGGCCCGGAGAGCGACCTGGCCGTCGTCAGTCCTCGCCCTGCGGCGGCAGATCCTTCACGGCCTGCGGGTCGTTGTCGGTTTGACCGACCTTCGATGCACCGCCCGGTGACCCCAGCTCGCTGAAGAAATCGGCGTTGATCTGGGTGTAGCCGCTCCACTGGTCCGGAACGTCGTCCTCGTAGTAGATCGCCTCGACCGGGCACACCGGTTCGCAGGCACCGCAGTCCACGCACTCGTCGGGGTGGATGTAGAGCATCCGCGCGCCCTCGTAGATGCAATCGACGGGGCATTCCTCGATGCATGCCTTGTCTTTGATGTCCACGCAAGGCTCGGCGATCGTGTACGTCACGAAGGTCTCCTCGACTCCTGATTGGGCTGTCGGCAGTGTCAGTCTGTTGGGCTCGGTGAGAGGCCGACGCAAGTATGCGATGTCCATACCTGCACGACTGTCTCAGTGTGCCCTAACTTCACGCGCCTCCCGTTATGGGTGCCGCGTGGTTACTGATACTAGACGTTGCAGATACAAGTCGACTAGAGGTACGCCCTTGCCCGCGTCGGCCGGTTCGACCCCGTTCCGGTGTGAGGTGGAGCAACCCGTGACCCAACTGTGATCGTGTGCGGATCCGGCGAAAACCCGGCTTCTCCGGAACACGGCCGCACCGGTGCACGTTGACTGCTTCATAGCAAACGCTTAGCTCAGCTAAGCTCAATGAAGGAGTCGAAATGAAGAAGATGATCCTCGGCCTTGCCACAGCAGGCACGTTCGCCGCATTGACCGTCGGCTTGGCAAGCCCCGCCATGGCGGACCCGGGCAACCCAGGCCCGACCCGTGACGCCGTCTACGGCACGAGCGACACCACCGCTACCTATCAGCAGGTCGGTTGCAACGTGAGCGTCAACAACGGAGGCACCAACGTCAACGTGAATTGGTGCTGACGTCAACCACCTGGCCCAGAGGTGGTCGGATGACCCGGCGGTGACCACCGCCGACGAATTCGATCACCCCTATGCGTCTTGGTGCACTGCAACAAGTTGCATATGAACCAGCCGCGACCCTAAGCTGCCTGCGTGGCCCTCCCCCACGCGATTCTGGTGTCGCTGTGCGAACAGTCCGGCTCTGGTTACGAGCTGGCTCGCCGGTTCGACCGGTCCATCGGCTACTTCTGGGCCGCCACCCACCAGCAGATCTACCGGACCTTGCGCACCATGGAGGACGACGGGTGGGTGCACGTCACGCCCGTCGTCCAGCAGGGCCGACCGGACAAGAAGGTGTACACCGTCTCCGATGACGGCCACACCGAGCTGGCCCGCTGGATTGCCGAACCGCTGTCCGGACGCGGAAGCGTGGTCGCCGACAACCGCACCCGCGATCTGGCCGTGAAGGTTCGCGGTGCTGCGTACGGCGACGTCGACGAGGTGTGCGCTCAAGCCATGGCGCTGCGCGACGAACGCGCAGCACTGCTGGATACCTACCTCGAATTCGTGAAGCACCAATTCCCCGCCCCCGGTGCGCTCACCGGTAGCGCACTGCATCAGTACCTGGTCCTGCGTGGTGGCATTCGCGCCGAGGAAGGCGCCATCGACTGGCTCGACGAAGTAACCGCAGCCTTGAGGGGGGCACAGTGACCGAACCGTATCCAAAGACCGATCCGTACCCGAACCTGTTGTCGCCGTTGAACCTCGGCTTCACCACCCTGCGCAACCGGGTGATCATGGGCTCGATGCACACCGGGCTCGAGGACCGCGCAAGCCACGTCGACCGGCTGGCCGCGTACTTCGCCGAGCGGGCCCGCGGCGGCGTCGGGCTCATCATCACCGGCGGATACGCGCCCAACCGGACCGGTTGGCTGCTGCCGTTCGCCGCGCAGATGGTGTCGTCGGCCGAGGCGAAGCGCCACCGCCGCATCACGTCGGCCGTGCACGACGAGGACGGCAAGATCCTGCTGCAGGTGCTGCACGCGGGACGCTATGCCTACCACCCGTTCTCGGTAAGTGCCTCGTCGATCAAGGCGCCGATCAATCCGTTCCGGCCACGCGCACTGCGGGACGTCAAGGGCACCATCGGCGACTTCGTGCGCTGCGCACTGCTGGCCCGCGAGGCCGGCTATGACGGCGTCGAGATCATGGGCAGCGAGGGCTACCTGCTCAACCAGTTCCTGGCACCGCGCACGAACAAGCGGAAGGACGGATGGGGTGGCACACCGGAGAAGCGCCGCCGGATGCCCGTCGAGATCGTGCGCCGCACCCGCGAAGCGGTCGGCGAGGACTTCATCATCTGCTACCGCATGTCGATGGCGGACTACGTCGATGGCGGCCAGAGCTGGGACGAGATCGTTTCGCTGGCAACCGAAGTCGAGGCTGCCGGGGCCACCATCATCAACTCCGGCATCGGCTGGCACGAGGCCCGCGTGCCCACCATCGTCACGTCGGTACCCAACAGCGCGTTCGTCGACATCAGCAACGCGGTTGCCGAATACGTCAGGATCCCCGTGGTCGCGTCGAACCGGATCAACATGCCGCAATCCGCCGAGCAGATCCTCGCCGAGGGCCACGTTCAGTTGATCTCCATGGCGCGGCCGCTGCTGTCCGATCCGGACTGGGTGAACAAGGCCCGCGCCGACGCGGCCGACGAGATCAACACCTGCATCGCGTGCAACCAGGCCTGCCTCGACCACGCGTTCGTGCACAAGACGGTGTCCTGCCTGCTCAATCCACGGGCCGGCCACGAAACCACGCTGGTGCTGAGCCCGACGCGGCGGTTGAAGCAGGTCGCGGTGGTCGGCGCAGGACCCGCGGGATTGTCCGCCGCGGTGACGGCGGCCGAACGCGGCCACAGGGTCACGCTTTTCGAGGCGAGAAGCGCGATCGGCGGCCAATTCGACTTGGCGCGAAGGATTCCCGGCAAGGAGGAGTTCAACGAGACCGTCCGCTACTACACGCGGATGCTCGACAAGCACGACGTCGAGGTGCGGCTGAGCACCCGCGCCACGGTCGACGAGCTGTCCGGTTTCGACGAGGTGGTGCTCGCCACCGGCGTCATCCCGCGCCTGCCCGAC
This sequence comes from Mycobacterium sp., assembly GCA_025963195.1. Taxonomy (GTDB): domain Bacteria; phylum Actinomycetota; class Actinomycetes; order Mycobacteriales; family Mycobacteriaceae; genus Mycobacterium. The sequence continues at coordinate 7,198 of JAOPVF010000241.1, forward strand.
ATCCCGGGGATCGACCATCCGATGGTGCTGTCCTACGCCGAGGCCATCCTCGGCAAGCCGATCGGCAAGACCGTTGCGGTCGTCGGCGCGGGAGGCATCGGCTTCGACGTGAGTGAATTCCTGGTAACCGACCAGTCACCCACGCTGAACCTCAAGGAGTGGAAGGCGGAGTGGGGTGTTGCCGACCCGCGGGAGGCGCGCGGCGGGCTCACCACGCCCATTCCGTTGCCGCCCGCCCGCGAGGTATACCTGCTGCAGCGCACCAAGGGGCCACAGGGCCGCGGACTCGGCAAGACGTCGGGATGGGTGCACCGCGCATCGCTGAAGGCCAAGGGGGTGCAACAACTCTCGGGCGTCAACTACGAGCGCATCGACGACGACGGGCTGCACATCAGCTTCGGCTCCGACCACGCGGACGGTCGCGTCCTCGCCGTCGACAACGTGATCATTTGCGCGGGCCAGGAGTCGGTGCGCGATCTCGAAGACGGGCTGCGCCGCAACGGCGTCGAGCCACACGTCATCGGTGGCGCCGACGTGGCCGCGGAGATCGACGCCAAGCGCGCCATCCGCCAGGGCACGGAGCTGGCGGCGAGCTTCTAACTTCCTTCACTCTGCGCGAGCGTGCTCCCCCCAAGCGGGGTACCCCGGTTTTGCGGGAGCACGCTCGCGCCTGAGTGAGAGCGAGTCAGGCCTGCTTGAGCGCCTCGATCGCCAGCGAGATGGTCACCTTGTCGCCGACCACGGCGCCACCGGTCTCCAACGGCATGTCGATGTCGATGCCGAAGTCCTTGCGATTCAGCACGACCGTTGCGTCGAAGCCTGTGACCGCGCCATGGCCCATGCCGGGGTTGACGCCGTTGAACTCGAGCGTCAGCTCGATCGGCTTGGTGATGCCCTTCAAAGTGAAGTCGCCGTCGAGCACGTAGTCGTCGCCTGCGGAGCGCACGCCGGTCGAGACAAAGCTGGCGGTAGGGAACTTCTCCGCGTCGAAGAAGTCGGCGGCCTTCAGGTGCGCGTCACGCTGCTCGTTGCCGGTATGCAGCGAGTCGATCACGATCTCCGCGTTCACCGAAGGCGTGCCGTCCTCGGCAACGACGACGGCACCGCTGAACGCCTCGAAGTTGCCGCGAACCTTGCTCACCACGAGGTGGCGCACCGAGAAGCTGATCGACGAGTGGACGGCGTCGATGGCCCAGGTTCCGGCACTGAGGTCGGTGGCTACTGCTGCGGTCATGTCTGGTCTCCTTGGCTGCGGACGCCGGCCCTTCCAGCGCCTCACCGAGTCTAAACGGACCGCAGTCCGAATTTGTTCCGGACTTTGTCTGATTCTAGTGAGGAGTTTCCGCGAGGAGTGCCGTCAGCCGGTCGACGGGCAGCCGGGGTGAGCGGTGGCCGTCCCGCCCGACCATGTCGTCGTTGACCACCAGCGCGTTGAGCACTGCTTCCTCGACGGCCTGGACGACGCCGGTATAGAACGCGTCCATCCGCCCCCACGGGATGAACTTCATGGTGCCGAACTCGTCATCGCCGGGCGCACCCAGCGGAAATCCGCCATCCAGGCCCGTGGCGTCGGCGGTGGAGAACGCCAGGAAGATGTCGCCGGAGAAGTGGCTGCCCGCGGTGCCGGTCCGCGCCAACCCCAGCGGGACCCGTCGGGCCAGCGCCTTGCACTGCCCCGGCAGAAGCGGTGCGTCAGTGGCGATGACGACGATCACCGAACCGGCGCCGGGTGGCGGGCGCAGATCCTTGGCGAACCAGTCGCCGTCGAGCGGGTTGTCGTCGGCCAACCGTGCTCCAATGTGTCGACCCGCGACGGTCAGTTCACTGCGCGAGCCGAAGTTCGCCTGCACGAACGCCGCCACCGTGAACGCGTGACGGCCATATCCGACGATCCGCGAGGCCGTGCCGTTTCCGCCCTTGTACTCGTAGCAGTTCATCCCGGTGCCACCTCCCACCGATCCCTCGGCCACCGGACCCGGCGCGGCGGCGTCGAGCGCGGCCTCTGCATGTTCCGGCCGCACGTGCGCGCCGTTGATGTCGTTGAGGTAGCCGTCCCACGTCTCGGCGCACACCGGCAACAACCACTGCCGGGCCACCATCGGATGGACCCGGTTCACCCAGCTCACGACGCCGGTGTGGCAGGCACCCACGGCGTGCGTATTCGAAAGCAGGATCGGCAGATTGAATGCGCCCGCCTCTTCGATCCACGTCGTACCGGTCATCTCGCCGTTGCCGTTGAGCGAGTACCAACCCGCCACGCACGCGCGCCCAACCCCGTCGCGTCCGCGCGGGAGAATCGCGGTGACGCCGGTGCGCACCGGTCCTCGCCCGACGTCAAGCGGGCCGTCACCGTCGATCAGCGTCACGGTTCCGACCTCGATGCCCGCGACGTCGGTGATCGCATTGAGCGGGCCCGGCTCGCCGGGCAGGGGGATCCCGAGACCCCTGGCCCTCGGGCGTCCGTCAGTGGTGTGCGTCTGGGCTGAAGTCACAACCACTGACTAGCACGTCTGCGCGGAAATGTCCGACCGGCGGCACCGCGTCTGCCAAGCTTGCGCAGCATCACCGGCATCAGGATCATTCGAACGGCAACGACGTCGACGAGAATCCCAACGGCCACTCCGACGCACGTCATCTTGACGATGACGTCGGGGTCCAGGGCGAACGCGAGAAATACCGCAACCACGGCCGTGGCCGCACTAATCATCACCGGTGATTCCGAAAGGACGCCCATCTGTCGCCGCTCGACGCGGTGACAGTCGTCGTCGATACGCGAAAGCATGAAGACCTCGTAGCCGGTGCACATCGCGAACATGATGACGAAGACGAGGACCGCGGCCCAACTGGAAAGTGGCACGGCTCCAGGCAATCCTAGAAGCTCTGCGCCCCAACCCCATTGAAAGAGTGCAACTAGTACGCCGTACGTCGCCGCGACACCCAAGAACTTCGCGAGTCCGGCCGCGATCGCGAGAAGTGGCGCACGAAAAGCGACGGCGAGACAGGCTGCCGCAATCCCAATGACGACGAGTATCAACACCCAGACCTGCCGAACGAATCGATCGGAGACATCCGCGAAGTAGGGCGCGAGGCCGGTGACGTACATGCCGTGGGGCAGCTGCGCGCGAATACGGCGCAGCGTGTCGGCTGTCGCCTCGGAGGCCGGCACGGTGGTCGATTCGACGACGTAAACGGCGGACGTTCGGTCGGCGTTGTAGACCGGCGCGAGGATCGTTGCTACACCGGCGGTTTCACGCAGATTCTCGACCGTCGTGGTCACGGACTGGAAGCTCGTCGAATTGGCGTCGACGACGAGCTTGAACGGTCCGTTCGCTCCAGGACCGAAGTTGGCGGCGATCAAGTCGTGCGCGCGGCGGACCGTGTCGGACGTCGGGCGGCTTCCGGCGTCTCGCGGCCACGTCCGCATGTCGACGACGGGGGCTGCGAGCAGAAGGAGCGCAAGGAACGCCGCGGCACTCCAGCACAGGGGCCGTTCGACCAGCTGCTCGGCCCAGCACCGCGTCCACTTCCGATGAAACGCTTCCGACTTCGTGAATTCCGCTCGGGGCAGCCGGTGTCCCACCAATCCGCATACGGCCGGCGGGACGGTGACGGAGGTCAGTACGACCGCGGCGATGACCACGCCGGTGGCATATCCGAAGTTGGAGAACTGTGAAATCGCGACGAATCGCAGCCCCAGTAGCGACACGATCACCGTCGCCCCGGCGATGACCATCGACCGTCCGGCCGACCCGTTCGTCTCTGCGGCGGCAGTGCACACGTCACGGCCGAGCCCGCGGTATCCGCGGTAGCGCCGCAGATATGCCAAGACGTAGTGGACGCCAACGGCGACGCCGACAATCGTCGCAATCATGGGTGCCGCGATGCTGGTGGCGACGCCGAGGCCAGCGATGGTGAACATCAGCGCGAGACCCGTGCCGACGCCCAATATCTGTACCACGGAGGCGATCCCAGCAGCGACCACCGAGCCACAGACGACCACGAAGAGGCAGAGGGCCGCGATGAGGGCAGCGCGTTCCATAGCGCCGCCGTCTGGGGTGTAGTTCTCCGGTACTTCGCCCCCGAGCTCGATCTGCAGTCCCGACCGCTGAACCGGCGCGATCGCCTGCCGCAATGCGTCAACCCCCGACGACCCGGGAAGGTCATTGATCGGAACGTCGTAGAGCACATTCACCAACGCCACGTCGCCGGCCTTCGACACCCGCTCCGTCGACACCACCGACACTCCGGGCATTCCCCGTAGCCGATTCCGAAGCACCGCCAGATCGGCAGGCGCCAGCCGACCCGAGGACTTTCGGACGACCACGCGCGCTTCGGCACCACCCGCAGTGGGCCAATGACCCGTCGAAGCCGAGTATTCGGTAGGCGTCCTGGGTGCGTTGTAATCGTCCCGCGGCCGGCCGCCCACTCCCGCGGCGAGTCCGACGATCGCGGCGACGACGATGGCCCACGTGGCGAGTACGCGCCACGGATGATTCGCACACAGCCAACCCAGTCGCGTCAGCGCCAGCGTCACCGGGCCGCACTCATCGGAGAACCCGAAGGGCCGCTTCGTCAATGTCGATCCGTGAGCTCAAATCACTTGCGCTGCCGCACCGAGGAGGTCCTCGATGCTTTGCCGCGGGCGCCCCTGCTCCCAGTGCAGGCGGTTGTGCTCGTACAACTCCCGGCCCGCGGCGGCCGCCGCCGAGGGGTCGAGGAGGAAACGCCGACACTGGTCGACGAAGTCGTCGTCGTCGTCACTAGCCGAGAGGTTCAACAGCGGTCCGTGTGATCCGATGGCAGGCGTGGTCGCGACCACGGGCAGGCCACGGCTCGCGGCGTCGAGCAGTTTGGCCCGCACGCCTCCGCCGGTCTTGATGGGCGCCATCAGTGCGCGACAGGTCGATAGGAACTCGGCGAGGTCGGGCACGAACCCGACGTCGTGCACGCCCAGCGGGTACTGCGGGTCGCGGGATCCCGGCTTCTTGGCGCCCGCGATCCAAAGTTCGGCCCCGGGTATGCCCGCCGAAATCCTCGGCCACAGCGCCAGCGACTTCAGGAAGGCCTCCTGGTTCGGTGGCCAGTCCCGGACGCCAAAGAACACCAATCGCGGTGCGGTCGAAGCGATGTCGAATTGCTGCCGCGGCGGAAAGGTCAGATCGATCCAGCGGTCCGCAGGCACGCCGTGGTCGCGGTAGAACTCCGCCTCATCGGCATCGTAGGTTCCCACCGCATCGGCCGCACGGGCGACGCGCACCTCGTCACGCAGGATCCGGGGGCCCTCCCGCCGGCCCAGCCAGCCGCGAGTGACCTTCCACACCTGGGATTCCGTGTTGATCGTGTTGATGATCAGACGCGCGTCGGCGCGTCGCGTGCTGCGCAAGAACGTCTCCGCCATGTAGCTGTGTTCGGCCACGAACACGTCGGCGTCGGACGCCTCGATGGCCGGCAGCAGAGCGTCGACGTCGAAGCGCTGGTGCACCAGGCTCCGTCGCGACCGCGCCGACTTGAGCATCAGCCGGGGTAGCGCCACCGGGGGCTTCGGCACCTTCACCAGATCGATCCCGGGCCCCAGGTCATACCGGTGCGTGCCACCCTCAGCCGCGAGGCAAATCGCCGAGACGTCGAAGGCTTCGGCTGCCAGTCGCATGACCACCCGCGACGTGGCCAGGTCGCCGCCCTGTTCGCGCGCGGGATCCTTGGCGAGCAGGAACGTCACCCGGGTCAGCATGCCCGATGCTCGCGATCGAGGTCGCTGCGGACCATCATCTCGACGAGTTCGGCGAACTCCACCTTCGGTTTCCAGCCGAGCACCGCGTGCGCCTTGCTCGGATCGCCGACCAGCTGGTCTACCTCGGCGGGGCGGATGAACCGCTCGTCGACGCGGACGTACGGCGTCCAGTCGTCGATTCCGACGACGCCAAACGCAAGGTCCAAGAACTCGGTCACCGGGTGCGTCTCGCCGGTGGCGATGACGTAATCGCCCGGCTCGTCTTCCTGGAGCATGAGGTACATCGCCTCGACATAATCCCCAGCGAAACCCCAGTCCCGCTCGGCGTGCACGTTGCCAAGCAGCAAGTGGTCCTGCAACCCAAGGGAGATCCTGGCCACCGCCTGTGAGATCTTTCGCGTCACGAATTCCGTTCCCCGACGCGGGGACTCGTGGTTGAACAGGATTCCGCAGTTCGCGTGCAGTCCGTAGGACTCGCGGTAGTTGACGGTCATGTGATGGCCGTAGGCCTTGGCCACTCCGTACGGCGACCTCGGCCACAACAAGGTGGTTTCGCGTTGAGGGACCTCCTGCACGCGACCGAACATCTCCGCGCTGGACGCCTGGTACATGCGGATGGGCGTGCCGGTCCGTTCCCGACCCAGCCGTACGGCCTCCAACACGTTGAGGACGCCTCCGGCGGTTACCTCGGTGGTCACCCGCGGGTTTTGCCAGGAGTACCCGACGAAGGTGACCGCGCCCAGGTTGTACACCTCGTCGGGTTGGGCGACCATCATCGCCCTGATCAGACTGGGTAGGTCGGTCAAGTCACCGCTGATCCGCCTGACGCTCGGGAGCTCGCGGCGCAGCGTCTCCTCCCGCCAATTGTTCTGGCCGCGGACGAGCCCGTAGACGTCGTAGCCTTTCTCGACCAGCAATTCGGCGAGATACATGCCGTCTTGCCCGGTGATACCCGTAATCAGCGCCGACCGGCTCACGTCGCGTCAAAATCCCTTCATATCGTCCATATCGTCATGACCACGGCCAGCATTGACGCGGCATTAGGCACAGCTAACCCATAGCTCCATTCGCACATGACGCAACCGTGTGCGGACTCATGATGCCATCACGAGCAGCCGCCGGCATGCTAGCCGAGCTGTGTGTTTGCCATGAGCATATCTTGGGAGATTTTCAGCAGAAATAGCCGTCAATAAATTTGCCGCATAAAATGGTTATTCGTACACCGCAATTTTTGGCCCTGGCCATTCTGAGCGGGTGACGGCCATGATCATCGCGATTGACGACATTTAGCAAACACCATTTTGCACGCGGTCTGATCACTCGCCGACGGTGGGTCGTTCAGCCGCCGCCCCACACCGATTCCGCGCCCGTGTGCCCGATCCGCGCGACCGTCACGATCGACGAGACGCCGACGATGAGAGCCACGATCGCGACCACCACCATGGCCGCCGTCCGACGCTTGTCCGATCGCCCCTCGAGCCAGTGAAGCACCGCCAGTGCCACCGCGACGACGAGCAGTGCGACGGAGAAGTAGATCATCCAGTCGCCAAGCTCGGCGTGCTGCTGCAAGATCGGGCTGACTCTGGTCCGCTGATGCTTCAGCCATTCCCCTGCTTGGGTGGTGATCGGCGTGAGCACCGTCGTCCCTGCGGCAAGTGCGAGCACCAACCACACCAACCGGCGACGAGCGGCGGGCCAGAACCCGCAGAGAATTTCCAGCGCCGCCGTCAGGGGTGCCAGCACGACGATGGCGTGAACGAGCAGGGCGTGGGCGGGCAATCCCCAGATCGTGGTCAAGATTCTCCTCGGCTCGGCAGACGACGGTCACGGTCGACTCCCTCTATACGTGCTGAGCCTGGCAGCCGGTTCACAGCAGCGAGAGATTTCTGCGATCGGCCTGCGAGGAGCGACTCTAAGCGGCCAGTGGCGCGTAGGTGGTGGTGCGCTGCCGGGCGGGCCTGCCGATGCCCTCGGCGATCGCGACGAGCTCTGCGACGGACTTCGCCGACCCGTTCTCCGAGCCCGCCATCCGCGAGATGGTCTCCTCCATCAAGGTGCCGCCGAGGTCGTTGGCACCGCCGTTGAGCATCACCTGCGTGCGCTCGACGCCGAGTTTCACCCAGCTGGTCTGGATGTGATCGATCCTGCCGTGCAACATGATCCGGGCCAGTGCGTGCACGGCGCGGTTGTCGCGGTGCGTCGGGCCCGGCCGCGCGCCACCGGCGAGATAGAGCGGCGAGGACTGGTGCACGAACGGCAGTGGCACGAACTCGGTGAAGCCACCCGTTTGGTCCTGGATGCCCCGCAGCACGTTGAGGTGACCGACCCAGTGCTTCGGGGTGTCGACGTGTCCGTACATCATGGTCGAACTCGATCGCAGGCCGACCTCGTGTGCGGTGGTGACCACCTCGATCCACGCCGACGTCGGCAGCTTGCCCTTGGTGAGCACCCAGCGGACCTCGTCGTCGAGGATCTCCGCGGCGGTGCCGGGGATGGAACCGAGGCCCGCTTCACGCAAGCTGATCAGCCACTCGCGCGTCGAGATGCCGCTGCGCGTCACGCCATTGGAGATCTCCATCGGGCTGAACGCGTGCACGTGCATCGACGGCACCCGCGCCTTGACCGCGCGCACCAGATCGGCATACCCGGTCACCGGCAGCTCGGGATCGATGCCGCCCTGCATGCAGACCTCGGTGGCCCCGGCGACGTGCGCCTCCCACGCGCGGTCGGCAACCTCGTCGGTGGACAGCGAGAACGCGTCGGCGTCGCCCTTGCGTTGGGCGAACGCGCAGAACCGGCAGCCGGTGTAGCAGATGTTGGTGAAGTTGATGTTCCGGTTGACGACGAACGTCACGTCGTCACCGACGACGTCGCGGCGCAGTGAATCGGCAAGCGCGGCAACGGCATCCAGTGCGGGTCCGTCTGCGGTCGCCAACGCCAGGTATTCGTCGTCGCTGAGGCCTGCCGGATCGTTCTCGGCAGAGCGCAGCGCGGCCAACACGTCGGTGTCGATGCGCTCGGGAGCGCGGGCCGCCAGCTCGTGCACCTTCTCCCTGATGGACTCCCAATCGCCGAACGCGCTGTCGAGGTCGCTGCGCGTCTCGGTGAACCGGCCCTCGGAGTCGATGGCGGTGTGCAGATCGATGCGGCCGAGCGACTCGGTGGCCTCGTCGGGCTCCTGCCAGGGTCGACCGACCGGGTTGACGTCGCGCGCCAAACCGGTCTCCGGATCGGCCAAGGCATCCACGTGGCCCTGCACGCGCGGGTCGATCCATGCCGCACCGGCCTGCACGTACTGCGGCTGGGCGGTCAGGCGCTGCACCAGCTCGTAGCCGGCCTCGGCGGTGATGGCAGCCAATTCGTCCAGTGCGGGCCACGGCCGTTCCGGGTTGACGTGATCCGGGGTGAGTGGCGATACGCCGCCCCAGTCGTCGACACCGGCGCCGATGAGGGCGAGGCATTCCTCGTGTGACACCAGGTTGGGCGGCGCCTGGATCCGCATCTTCGGGCCCATCACCAACCGGGTGACGGCGATGGTCGCGACGAAGTCGTCGATGCCGGTATCCGGCACCGAGGCCATCGCGGTGTGCTCCTTGGCCCGGAAGTTCTGCACAATGACTTCCTGGACGTGCCCGAACTCCTTGTGCGAGCGCCGGATCGCGTGCATGGTCTCGGCCCGCTCGACCAACGTCTCACCGATGCCGACGAGCAGGCCGGTGGTGAACGGGATGGCGAGCCGGCCCGCATCGTCCAGCGTGCGCAGCCGCACCGTCGGATCCTTGTCGGGGCTGCCGTAGTGGGCCAGCCCCTTGGTCTCGAACAATCGCCGCGAGGTGGTCTCCAGCATCATGCCCATCGACGGTGCGACGGGCTTGAGCCGGGACAGCTCCGACCAGCTCATCACGCCGGGGTTCAGGTGCGGCAGCAGCCCGGTCTCCTCGAGCACCCGGATCGCCATCGCCCGGACGTAGTCCAGGGTCGAGTCGTATCCGCGTTCGTCGAGCCACTGGCGAGCCTCGTCCCACCGGTCCTCGGGACGGTCCCCGAGGGTGAAAAGCGCTTCCTTGCAGCCCAGCTCGGCACCGCGCCGCGCAACGTCGAGGATCTCGTCGGGCTCCATGTACATGTCCTTGCCCGCCGCGCGCAGCTTGCCGGGCACGGTGACGAAGGTGCAGTAGTGGCAGGTATCGCGGCACAGGTGCGTCACCGGGATGAAGACCTTGCGCGAATAGGTGATGGGAAGCCGTCCGGCCGCCCCCCGTCGACCGGTCGCCTCGAGGCCCGCATCCCGCACCCGTGCAGCACTGGCACACAGGTCGGCGAGATCGTCGCCGCGGGCGGTCATGGCGATCGCGGCTTCGTCCACGTTGAGGGCGACCCCGTCGCGCGCCCGTCGCAGAACGCGTCGCAATGCCGCGGCGTTCGGCGTCAGGGGCTTCGGTGGGAACACCGGGCTGGGCAGATCGGAGCCGCGCTGGGGGTTCAGAGCCACTCCTCTGTAACCCCGAGGTCGCCGAGAATCATCCGCGCGTCCCACTATCTGAAACCACAGGCCCTGACATAGAGGTCACATTAGTCCGACGATGCCGACACGGTGGGTGCCATCTCCACCGTTGTGCTGACAGCCGCGTAAGTTCGTCGACGTTGGGCGTCGGGTAGCACACCAGGAGTCTTGAATGAATGTTTCCGCCCGTTCGTACGTCGCGGCGGGCATTGCCGCCCTGACGGCCGGGGTGATCGCGATACCGACCACCATCGAACCTCTAGCTCCACCGACCACGTTGTCGGCATCGGTGCAGAAGGAGCGGGTCGCACTCCTCGCAGCGGCCCGGTCGTTCACCGCTCCGATCCCCCAGCCCGTGGCGTTCGTGGTGATTCCCCCGCAGCACACCGGTGCGCCGAATGCGGTCATCAAGGCGTTGCCGACGGCGGCGACCGAAGCTGCGGCACCGGCGGCTCAGGCCGCGCTCGCGGGCTTCCCCGGCATCCAGAACGCGATCATCAATGCCTACAACGTCATCGACCCGTGGGTGGACTACGGCGTGAACGTGGCCCAGTACGCCGTCGGATGGATTCCGGTGGTGGGCATCTTCGCGCCGCAGATCGGCATCTTCTACTACGACCTGATCGAGCCCATCGCGACGAGTGCCATCTTCAACACGGCCTACGTCCTCGGCGGCAGCATCGGACTCGTCCAGGGCATATCCAATGTGATCAACGATTCGATCAACGCGGGCATCGGGTTCGTCAACGCCCAGATCAGCTGGGCATTGAGCTTCCTGCCGCCGCTTCCGCCCATTCCGTTCGCCGCTGCGCAGACCACGGCACTCAAGGTCGCGGCCGCGCCGACTGCCCAGGCGACCGCAGAGGCCGCCGATGGAACCGTCGCCACGCCCACCGAAGCCGCCGCCAAACCCGCGGCCGAGCCGGAAGCGCCGAAGACCCCGACCCAGCCGGCCACCGAGACCGCCACTCCGAAGCCGGCCACCGAAGTCGTCAACGAGCAGGAAGCCGAGCCGGTGAAGAAGCCCGAATCGATGACCACCGAAACGTTAGGTGGCGTCGCGGCGCAGGGCGAGGTGCGCGGCGGAACCCAGAGCGCCACCGACCCGAAGAACACGGACTCGAAGCCCGACGACAAGACCCCCTCCGACAAGCCCGACGCGGACGGCGCGTCGACGGCGAGCAAGCCTGCCGAGTCGTCCCCGAGCGGCACGAAGACCGACGCCAAGGACGGGAACAAGAGCGGCGGCTCCGACAAGAGCGTTGGCTCTGCGCAGGGGGCGTAAAACCTCGAGTGGCCCCAACCCTCAGCGCAGAGTGAACGGGGAGAAGCGGCCTAGGCGCGCGGGTGGACGTGACGCCACAGCACGTACCCCGGTGGCGTCGCCCCCACCACGACGAAGATCACCGGCGCGAACTGCATGATGCCCGCACCGCCGAACACGATGTCACCGCCAGGTCCGCCCAACGTCAGCGTGGCCACGGTAGCCAGCCAAGTCCACAGAGGCAGCGCTGCCACCCGGGGCGCCGAGGTCCACTGCAGCGCCGCCCACACCAGAGAGGCGTTCACCAGGCCACTGATCAGGGCACTGATGGGAACGGGAATCGAGCCGACGTAGAGCGGTAGAAGCAGCGCACCAAGCACCGCTGACAACACACCGTCGAACGCGAGAACGGCCAGGATGACGGGGCGCGCCCAGTCGGGAACGCGACCGGTCAGGTCGGCATGCTGTCGAGCAGCGCCACGAGCGAGCCGACGACCCACTGGAAGTTGTCCAGGCGGTCCTGCTGGTGCTGCAGGTTGGGATCCAGGTCCGGGTCCATCGCCATCCCTCCGTCGCGCCGCTCGTCGATCAGAGCCTACCGCGTCCTGATCTCGCTAACCCAGATTCAGGCCGGCGAGAAGATCGGTCTCCCAACCGCGGTCGTCGCGTTCGCCGGCCACTCCCCCGGCAAGTACATAGTGTTCGGTCGCGACGATGGGCAATGCGACGAAGTTCGACAGCGCGAATGCCCGCCCGGTCGGCTCCACGCTGACCTGCGTCGCGTGCGCCCGAAGAGCGGCCACCTTGGCGGCCCGGCTCTCGGGTGCGTCGACGACGGCGTCGATCCGGTCGTCGCCGAATCCGAACGGAAACTCGGGGGGCACGATCCAGCCTGCAGGGAGGTCCATCTCGGACAGCTCGCGGAGACCGGCTGCCATCAGACTGTCTGCCAGCACCGTCCAGTAGAACTTCGGCACCGCCCATGG
>JAOPVF010000256.1 GCA_025963195.1 Mycobacterium sp.
CTACCTGACCTGTGAGGCCACCTGCGAGGTGTGGTTCGAACGCGCAGGGCAGGTCATCGGCTCCGGACGGGCGACCCGCACCGTCAGCCGAAGGCTGCGCCGTGTCCTCGAGCACCGCGACCGCTGCTGCGTGGTACCCGGCTGCGGGGCCACCCGCGGGCTGCACGCCCACCACATCCGGCACTGGGAAGACGGCGGGCTGACCGAGTTGGACAACCTCGTGTTGGTCTGCCCGACTCGCCACCGGGCCCACCATCGCGGTGTCATCACAAGGCAGACCGCTGACGGCGGGATCCCTGGCCCGTCCCCCGACCACACCCCCACCCACGATCAAACCCTGTCGCGGACCTACCGGGGAACGCGCCGACTGGTGGTGGTACCAACCCTTCCAACCCCAACCACACCCTCGACCAACTAGGAGCAGACCGCACCCGTCGCGGCCGAGCCGACCAGCTTGGTGTACTTGGCCAGCACACCGGTCTTGTACACCGGGGGCAGCGGCTCGAAACCGACCTTGCGGGAGTCGAATTCGTCCTTGTCGACCAGCAGGTCGAGCGTGCCGTTGGCGACGTCGAGGCGGATCTTGTCAACGTCGCGCACGAAGGCGATCGGCACGCCGTCGACGGCCTCCGGTGCGATGTGCCCGACGCAAAGGCCGGTGGTGCCACCGGAGAACCGCCCGTCGGTCATCAGCAGTACGTCCTTGCCGAGGCCCGCTCCCTTGATGGCGCCGGTGATGGCCAGCATCTCGCGCATGCCCGGCCCGCCCTTCGGGCCTTCGTAGCGGATGACGACGACGTCGCCGTTGGTGATGGTGCCGTCCTCCAGCGCGTCGAGGGCGGCTCGTTCGCGCTCGAAAACCCTTGCGGTGCCCTCGAACACGTCGGAGTCGAAGCCCGCAGACTTCACGACGGCGCCCTCGGGAGCCAGCGACCCGTGCAGGATCGTGATGCCGCCCGTCGGGTGGATCGGGTTGTTCATCGCCCGCAGCACCTTGCCATCGGGGTCAGGCGGTGCGATGTGGGCGAGATTCTCGGCCATGGTCTGGCCGGTGACGGTGAGGCAATCCCCATGCAGCAGACCGGCGTCCAGCAGCGCCTTCATCACGACGGGCACGCCGCCGATCTCGTCGACGTGCTTCATCACGTGGCGGCCGAAGGGCTTCACGTCGGCCAGGTGCGGCACCTTCTGCCCGACGCGGGTGAAGTCCGCGAGCGTCAGCTTGACGTTGGCCTCCCACGCGATGGCCAGCAGGTGCAGCACGGCGTTGGTGGAGCCGCCGAATGCCATCACCACGGCGATGGCGTTCTCGAACGCCTCCTTGGTGAGGATGTCGCTGGTGGTGATGCCGCGGCGCAGCATCTCGACCACCGCTTCTCCGGACTTGCGTGCGTACTCGTCGCGCCGCTTGTCGATGGCCACCGGGGATGCACTGCCCGGCAACGACATTCCCAACGCCTCAGCGGCCGAAGCCATGGTGTTGGCGGTGTACATGCCGCCGCAGGCGCCCTCGCCGGGGCAGATGGCGCGCTCGATGATGTCCACGTCCTCGCGCGACATCAGCCCGCGCGCGCAGGCACCGACGGCCTCGAAGGCGTCGATGATGGTGACTTCCTTCTCGCTGCCATCGGTCAGTTTGGCCAGCCCCGGCATGATCGAACCGTTGTAGAGGAAGACGCTCGCCAGATTCAGGCGGGCGGCAGCCATCAGCATGCCGGGGATCGACTTGTCGCAGCCGGCAAGCAACACCGAGCCATCGAGACGCTCGGCCTGCATGACGGTCTCCACGCTGTCGGCGATCACCTCGCGGGAGACGAGGGAGAAGTGCATTCCCTCGTGGCCCATGGAGATGCCGTCGGACACCGAGATCGTGCCGAACTCCAGCGGGTAGCCGCCTGCGGAGTGCACGCCGGCCTTGACCGCCTGTGCGAGCCGCTGCAGCGACATGTTGCACGGGGTGATCTCGTTCCACGACGAGCCGACACCGATCTGTGGTTTGGCCCAGTCGTCGTCGCCCATGCCTACGGCGCGCAGCATCCCGCGGGCGGCGGTCTTCTCAAGGCCGTCGGTGACGTCGCGGCTGCGGGGCTTGATGTCGGGCTTACTACCAGTTTGGTCTGAGGAAGACACTGAGGGCATTTATCAAGTATGCCTTCGTGCTACTGGCCGACCAAACCAATATGGATACCCCGGTGGGGTATCCGGTACGGTGGATTCCATGAAGTCGTTCATCGCTCTCGTAGCCGCAGTGCCCACCGCCGTGTTGTTGTCGTCGTGTTCGAGTCCAGCCTCCGATGAACACGCCAACCACGAGCAGGGCAGCTCGTCCAGCTCGTCGAGTCCAGCCGCGCAGCCAGCGGGATTCAACGACCAGGACGTCGCCTTCGCCACCAACATGATTCCGCACCACCAGCAGGCGATCGAGATGGCGGCAATGGTGCCCGACCGGTCCACCGATCCCGGGGTGCTCAAGCTCGCCGCCGACATCTCGGCAGCGCAGGGTCCCGAGATCGAGACCTTGAAGGTGTTCCTGGTGCAGTGGAAGCAGGGCTCTGACACTCCCGAAGACACCTCGGCGCCCTCGGCGGCACCCGATGACCCCAACGCTCACCAAGGCCACGGCGGCATGGATCCCAGC
>JAOPVF010000270.1 GCA_025963195.1 Mycobacterium sp.
TCGGCACCGCCGTCATCCCGCTTGGTCTGGAGAACCCGTTCCGGCTGGCCGAAGACCTCGCCACCGTGGACATCCTGTCAGGTGGCCGGGTCAATCCCGGTGTGTCCGTTGGCACGCCGATGTTCTACGACCACTACCGCGAAGCGCTGTATCCGAACACCCACGACGTCGAGGACTTCTCCAAGGACCGGGTGCTGCGGCTGCTGCACGGCCTGCGCGGTGAGCCGGTCAGCGACTTCGAGGGCACCGTCGGCATCGAGCAGTTCACCAACCGCATCGAGCCGCACTCGGCCGGACTGGCCGACCGGGTCTGGTACGGCGGCGGCATGTCGTCGGCGACCTGGGCCGGTGAGCAGGGCATCAACTACCTGACCAGCTCCGTGGTCAGCACTGAAGGCACCGAATCGCGTGACTTCGCCACCATCCAGGGCGAGAACATCGATGCGTTCCGTGCCGCCTTCGCCGCAAACCACGACCGGCCCGAAAGGGCGCGTGTCTCACAGGGTTTGGTGGTCATCCCGACCGATTCTGCCACCGACGACCAGATCCGCAGATACCGCGAGTACGCGGCCAGCCGGTTCGAACGCACCACGGCTCCACAGGGTTCGCGCGGCATGCTGTTCTCCCCCGACTACGTCGGCACCTCCGACGAACTCGCCGATCAGCTGTTCGACCATGCCGGCTTCCAGCGGACCAGCGAAGTCGCGTTCGCGCTGCCGTTCACCTTCGCCGAGGACGACTACCGGCAGATCATCACCGATCTCGCCGAGGCACTCGGCCCTAGACTCGGATGGACACCGAGTGAGGGGTAGGTGATTTTCGTGGACATCCAGGCCACCAAGCGACGGATCGTGCACACCGTGCAGCGTCTCGTGGTCAATCCGGTCGGCAGGAAGCTGCCGGTGACCATGCTCGAGACCATCGGCCGCAAGTCCGGTCAGCCGCGCCTCACTGCGGTCGGCGGGCGCGTCGTGGACGACCAGTTCTGGATGGTCTCCGAGCACGGCGGCCACTCGCATTACGTGCTGAACATCGAGGCCAACCCACGAGTGCGGGTGCGGGTCGGCGGCCGATGGCGCAGTGGCACCGCGCATCTGCTGCCCGACGACGATGCCGTCGCACGGCTGAGCCAATTGCCCAGCATGAACAGCGCGGTGGTCAAGCTGATGGGCAGTGACCTGCTGACCGTCCGGGTGGACCTGGACTGACGTGGCCTACGACGAAGATCTCGCCAACCGGATCAGGGAGTTGACGAGCGCCGAGTGCGGCGTCGAGGAGAAGCGCATGTTCGGCGGTCTGGCGTTCCTGATCAACGGCAACATGTCCGTCGCTGCGAGCGGGCGAGGCGGTCTCATGGTGCGCGTTCCGCCCGACGAGACCGAAGCCCTGCTCGGCCGACAGCACGTCGAACCGATGGTGATGGCCGGGCGCGAGACCCGAGGGTGGCTGCGGGTGTCCGACGACGGCGTGCGGACCAAGCGTCAACTGCAGTCCTGGGTGAACCGCAGCGTCGACTACGCCAAGAGCCTGCCGCCCAAGTAGTGGGCGTTTGTCACCGCCGCCACCGGGTATGCGAACCGGGATGACCGAGGCGAAGCACATCGTGGCGCGTCTGCTCGACGCGGCGGGTGTGACGTACGCGGTCGAAGCCGGAATTCGCATGAAGAACCAGCCCATGCCGCTGTTCCAGCTGTTGGTCCTCACGATGCTTGCGAGCAAGCCGATCGGCTCGGCGGTCGCGACCAAGGCTGCTCGTGAATTGTTCGCCATCCGCCTGCGCACTCCCGCAGCCGTGCTCGACGCCCACCGGCAGACCGTCATCGATGCGTTCGGGCGGGCCGGATACGCGCGCTACGACGAGAGTTCGGCCACCCGGCTGTGCGACATGGCCACGGAGGTACGCGACGTCTACGACGGCGACCTGCGAAATCTTGCGGCGGACTGCAAGGAAGACCGGACATCCGCTGCCGAGGCGCTGCAACGGTTCAAGGGCATCGGGCAGACCGGAGCGGACATCTTCCTGCGCGAAGTTCAAGACGTATGGCAATGGGTGCGGCCATATTTCGATGACCGTGCACTGGCCGCGGCAGGCGACCTCGGCCTGCCGGACCGTCCGGAAGACCTTGGAGATCTCGCGCCTCGTAGCAACTCACGCCTGGCGGCAGCGCTGGTACGGGTCTCGCTGGACTCAGATCTACGTGAACGCGTGGTCCAATCCCTCGACCAGAAGGAGTAGCGACATGCCAACGTTCGTCATCGTCGGTGGAGGCCTCGCGGGCGCGAAGGCCGCAGAGGCCTTGCGGGACAACGGCTTCGGAGGCACCTTGGTGCTCTTCGGCGCGGAGGACCACCTCCCCTACGAA
Organism: Mycobacterium sp.; assembly: GCA_025963195.1. Taxonomy (GTDB): domain Bacteria; phylum Actinomycetota; class Actinomycetes; order Mycobacteriales; family Mycobacteriaceae; genus Mycobacterium. The sequence continues at coordinate 2,364 of JAOPVF010000270.1, forward strand.
CGTCCGCCGCTGTCCAAGGAGTACCTTGCGGGCAAGAAGGATCTCGCCGACTTCACCGTCGACCCCGCGGATTGGTACCGCGAGCACGACGTCGACCTGCGACTGGGCACCACGGTCACCAGCATCGACCGCGGGTCGCACACCGTCGGATTCGACGAAGGCGGCCACGAGCACTACGACAAGCTGCTGCTGGCCACCGGGTCCAGTTCACGCAGGCCGCCGATCCCAGGGGCCGACGCCGAGGGCGTGCACTACCTCCGCACCGTCGACGACGCGGCTGCGCTGCTGTCGACGCTCACCGACGGTGCGCGATTCGCGGTCGTCGGTGCGGGCTGGATCGGCCTCGAGGTCACCGCGAGTGCACGAGCGCACGGCGTCGAGGTGACGGTCGTTGAGACAGCCGAGTTGCCGCTGCTCGGCGCACTCGGGCGCGAGGCCGCGGAAGTATTCGCGCAGTTGCACCGCGACCACGGCGTCGACCTGCGGCTGAAGACCTCGGTCGAGGCGATCACCACCGACGGCGGCAGGGCGACGGGGTTGCGACTCGGCGACGGATCCACGGTCGCTGCGGATGCAGTGCTGGTCGCGGTCGGCGCGGCCCCCAATGTCGAGCTGGCCGAGCAGGCGGGTCTCCAGATGGCCGACGGCGGAGTCCAAGTCGACGCCTCGCTGAAGAGCAGTGACGACGACGTCTACGCCGTCGGCGACATCGCAACGGCCGAACACCCGCTGTTCGGTACCCGCATCCGCATCGAGCACTGGGCCAACGCGCTCAAGCAGCCCGCCGTCGCGGTGGCCGGCATGCTCGGCACGCCTGGCAGCTACGACGAACTGCCGTACTTCTTCACCGACCAGTACGACCTCGGCATGGAGTACGTCGGCCACGCCCCTGACTACCAACGAGTCGTGTTCCGCGGCGACCCGAAGAATGAAGCCAAACGCGAGTTCGTCGCATTCTGGCTGGACGGCGACGACCGCGTGCTGGCCGGTATGAACGTCAACGTCTGGGACGTGCTCGACGACGTGAAATCGCTGATCCGGTCGCGCACACCGGTCGCCGTTGACCAACTGGCCGACCCGCAGCAGCCGCTCGGCACCCTGCTGGGTTAGCCCGTCGCGACGACCTCCTTGGCCGCCTCGGCATCGGCGTCCTCGAGCGGTGCGACGTCGTCGCCGCGCTTCGCGCCGCCGTTCCGGGCGGCTAGAGCAGTGACGCGGTACCGTCGGCCTCCACCCGCACCTTGGCGCCTGCGATGTCCTCGCGGATGGTCGCCTCTGCCTCACCGGCGTCGGTGATCACCGCAAGCGCGCGGGTGTCCTCGGGGGTGCGGACGGCGACGAACGCCTTCTCCGGCACACCGTCCCTCGTGAAGGGCGTGGTCCAGGTCTCGACGGTGCCGATGCCTACCCACTGCTCCTCCGCGACGCGGGTGGGTTCGGCGTCCACGCTGGATTGCACGTCCTCCCAACGGAAGTCACCAGTGGGCGGCCGGGTTCCGTAGACCCCGAAGCTGTGCTTGGTGAGGTAGCCGCCGTTGGCGCTGATGAGGCCGACGGTGCCCGGCGCCGCCACCAGGCGCTCGGCGATGGTGGCGATGGAGTGCGACACGTAGTTGTTCCACGGGCCGCCGGCAAACGTGAGGCCGCCGGTGACCGTCAGTGGACGCTGGGGGTCGTCGAGGGGTAGTCCGAGTTCGTTGGCGGCGACCTGCACTGCCGACGGGAAGCACGAGTAGAGGTCGACCAGGTCGACGTCCTCGATGGTCGTGCCTGCCAGCTCCAGCGCCCGCCTGCCCGCGATCCGGATGGCGGGCGAGGTGTTGAACTCGGCACGCTCGCCGATCAGGTAGGTGTCGTGCGCATCGGTGCCGGCGTGCGGGAACACCCACCGGTCGGTGGGGATCTGGAGATGCGTCGCCTTCTCCGCGGACATCAGGATCAGTGCGGCGCCCTGATCGACCATGTTGTTCGAGTTCATCAGCTTGGTGTATGGCCAGCTGATCATCCGGTTGCCAGGTCCGGGATGCGAGATGTCTTGTGCCGAAACGGGATCCCGGTTCCATGCGTGCGGATTGTCTTGGGCCACCGCGCTGAACCGGGACCATAGCTCACTGATCCGACGGACGTGTTCGTCCGACGTCTCCCCCGTGGCGATCCTCAGCGCCTGCTCGAACATCGGGTAGACGTAGGCAGGCCGGTCCAGGTGGATCTTCATCTCGACGGGCCCGGCCATCGCGAACTGGTCGTCGGCGCCCTCCGGTGCGGGCACCGATTCGTCCTGTTTGGGCCACTCCAGCCTGCCGCCCGCCCTACGTACCCTCGTGCGGGTGCGCCATGTCTCGGCACCTGCGATCAGCACGGTGTCGACGTCGCCGCGCGCGATGTCGAGGCAGGCTTGGTTGACCAGGGCCTGGGGCACGTTGCCGCCGATGCTGCTGTACCAGCTGTCCGCATGCGATGCCCGGATGCGCTCGGCGAGAAGCAGTCCCGGATTCCGGTACCGCCATGACAGCACATTCACGATGCGCACCGAGTCGACGGCCTCCAGAACGCGAGGGTCCGCCGCGGCGCGGGCGGCCCGCTCCAACAGATCGATGGGTGCGACCGACGGATCGTCGTCGTGCTGATTGACCTGGCCGTAGCCGGCGAGGACGGGCGTTCTGGGGTCGATGGGCACCGATGAAACCTTCCGAATGGGACGAAGAACTAGGCCGGGCCGACCCGGTAGATGGACTTCAGGGTCTGGTAGGCCGCAAGCCCCTCCGGTCCCAGCTCGCGGCCGATCCCGCTGGACTTCACCCCGCCGAACGGTGACTGCAGGTCCAGTGCATAGTCGTTGACGCCGATGCTGCCGGTGCGTACCGCACGGGCGACGTCGGTGGCGCGGTCGGCATCCGCCGACCAGACCGTGCCGCCCAAACCGAATTCGCTGTCGTTGGCGATGTCGATGGCCTGACGCTCGGTGTCGTAGGCGATGACGGCCAGCACCGGCCCGAAGATCTCCTCCTGCGCGATGCGTGCGGAATTCTGCACCTCGGCGAACACCGTAGGCGAGACGTACCATCCGCGCGGATGATCGGCCGGAACGGAGCCGCCGGCAACGACTTTGGCGCCCTCTGACTTGCCGATCTCGATGTAGTCCAGCACGCGCTCACGCTGGCGCGCACTGACCAGCGGCCCGATGTCGGTGGACTTCTCCAACGGGTCACCGACGGTGAGCCCGTCGGCCATCGCGGCCACCGCGTCGACCACCTCGGCGTAGCGCGACCGCGGTGCCAGGATCCTCGAACTCAGATGGCACGTCTGTCCGTTGTTCACGAACGACGCCGAGCGCAGCCCCTTCATCGTCGCGTCGAGGTCGGCGTCGTCGAGAATGATGGCCGCCGACTTTCCGCCGAGCTCCAGCGTGACCGGGCGAATCAGCCGCCCGCACATCTCGCCGATGACCCGGCCCGCCGCGGTCGAACCGGTGAAGGCCACTTTGTCGACGCCGGGGTGCTGCACGAGATGCGCTCCCGCGACGGGGCCGCCCGCGACGATGTTGAGCACTCCCGGCGGCAACCCCGCGGCGTGGGCTGCCTCGCCGAAGATCAAGGCGTCCAAGGCGGTTTCGGGTGCCGCCTTGAGCACCATGGTGCAACCGGCGGCGAGGGCGGGCGCGATCTTCATCGCCGCCAATGCCTGCGGGTAGTTCCACGGGGTGATCGCCGCGACGACGCCGACGGGTTCGCGCCGCACGATCGTGTGCCCGATCATGGATGCCCGGATCTCCTCGTCGGAGGCGTCACCGATCAGACCCGCGTAGTAACGCAGGATCGCCGCGGGAAAGATGCCGTTCGCGCCCCGCGACAAGCGGATCGGCATGCCGTTCTCGCGCGTGCACAACTCGTTGGTCTCAGCGGCGCGGGCCACTAGCGCGTCGGCGAACCGGACCAGCACCTCGGCGCGTTCC
>JAOPVF010000384.1 GCA_025963195.1 Mycobacterium sp.
ATAGGGGGGCACCCATGACGCCGATGGTGAAGGCCGAGAGCGTGTGCAAGAGCTTCGGTGCGCTCAAGGTGCTCAAGGGAGTGACCCTGGAGATCGACAAGGGCCAGGTGCTGGTCCTCGTCGGCCCATCCGGGTCCGGCAAGTCGACGTTCCTTCGCTGCATAAACCATCTCGAGCAGGTGAATGCCGGGCGGCTCTACGTCGACGGTGACCTGATCGGGTATCGGGAGCGCGGCGACAAACTGCACGAGATGCCGCCGCGCGAGGCCGCGAAGCAGCGTCGGAACATCGGGATGGTGTTTCAGCACTTCAACCTATTCCCCCATCGCACCGCGCTGGACAACATCATCGAAGCCCCGATCCAGGTAAAGGGCATCAAGAAGGCTGCCGCGATCGCCCGCGGCAAGGATCTGCTCGAGCAGGTCGGCCTGGCAGAAAAGGCAACTGCCTACCCGGCCCAGTTGTCCGGCGGTCAGCAGCAGCGCGTCGCCATAGCGCGGGCGCTCGCGATGGACCCCAAGCTGATGCTGTTCGACGAGCCGACGTCGGCGCTCGACCCCGAACTCGTCGGCGAGGTCCTCGCCGTGATGAAGAAGCTGGCGAGTGAGGGCATGACGATGGTGGTCGTCACCCACGAGATGGGCTTCGCCCGCGAGGTCGCCGACCAGCTCGTGTTCATGGACGGCGGAGTGATCGTGGAGAGCGGCAAGCCACGCGAGGTGTTGAGCAATCCCCAGCACGAGCGTACGAAGGCGTTCCTGTCCAAGGTGATGTAGCGGTGATGTCGGGCCCGGACCCCGCTGCGCCACTGTGGCGGGCGGCGCAGGTGTTCCGGCTGCTGAGTTGTATCTACGCCTTGTATTTCCAGATCGCGATCAACGACGACCTGGACCGCCCCGCGGTCGGCTGGGCGCTCTTCGCGGTGCTGATTGGTTGGAGCGTGGCCTGCGCGGCGGCGTACCTGCAGGGCTATGGCCGTCGGCCGGCCTGGGTGATCACCGAGCTCGTCGTGGTCGTGGCGCTGGTGCTGTCCACAGGGTTCGTCGCCTCCGATCAGTGGGTGGCGGCCAATCAGTCGTGGCCGACCACCCTGTGGGCTACCAATGCGACCATCTCCGCGGCGATTCTGCGCGGGCCGATCGTCGGCATGGTCGCCGGTGTCGTCGTGATGGCGGCAAGCGCGGCGTCGAAGGGTTACTTCAGCATCGACGTCGGCCGCAACGCCACCATCGTCATCGAGCTCGCGGTGGGCCTCGCGATCGGCATGGCTGCTCAGACGGCGCGCCGCGCCCATGCCGAACTGCAGGACGCCGCTCGGCTCGCGGCATCGCTGGAGGAGCGTGAACGGTTGTCCCGCGAAGTTCACGACGGTGCGATTCAGGTACTCGCCCTCGTCGCGCGACGAGGCCGTGAAATCGGCGGAGCCACAGCGGAATTGGCTGAACTTGCGGGCGAACAGGAACGGGCGTTGCGACGCCTGGTGAGCGTGGGAAGCTCCGGCCTGCCTGTCGTGGCCTCGACGTCGACGGATCTGGTCGCACTGCTTCGGGTCCGCGCGAGCGATCGCGTTTCGGTGAGCCTGCCCGCCACCTCCGTGCCCTTGGAGCCGGCGGTCGCCACCGAGGTGGACGCCGCGGTGGCCAACGCCTTGGACAACGTCGTCGCGCACGCCGGCCCGGACGCGCACGCGTTCGTGTTGCTCGAGGATCTGGGGGACTCGGTGGTGGTCAGCATCCGCGACGACGGCGTGGGCATCGCCGCGGGGCGCCTCGATCAGGCCGTCGCCGAGGGGCGGGTTGGCGTTGCCAAATCGATTGTGGGACGGATGAACTGGTTGGGCGGGAGCGCGCGGCTGAACACCGGGCCCGATACGGGAACGGAATGGGAGCTCGTGATCCCGAGACGGGGTGACCGCAATGGCCGACGCTGAGCGCGAGTACCGGTTGATGGTGGTCGATGACCATCCGATCTGGCGGGACGCGGTCGCACGCGACCTGGCCGAGGACGGCTTCTACGTCGTGGCGACGGCCGACGGCGTCGCATCGGCCCGCCGTCGCGCCGCGGTGGTGACACCCGACGTCGTGGTGATGGACATGCGCCTGTCGGACGGCACGGGTGCCCAGGCGACGGCCGCGGTGCTCGCGGTGTCTCCGTCGTCGAAGATCCTGGTCCTGTCGGCCTCCGACGAGCGCTACGACGTCCTCGAGGCGGTGAAGGCCGGCGCCACCGGCTATCTGGTGAAGAGTGCATCGAAGGCCGAACTCGCCGCGGCCGTGCGCGCCACCGGCGAGGGTCGGGCGGTGTTCACTCCGGGTCTGGCCGGTCTGGTGCTGGGGGAGTACCGGCGGATGGCCTCGACGCCCGATGCCGGATCCGGGATGCCGAGCCTCACCGAACGCGAGACCGAGGTCCTGCGACACGTCGCCAAGGGGTTGACCGCCAGGCAGATCGCGGAACGGCTGTCGTTGAGCCACCGCACCGTCGAGAACCACGTACAGGCGACGTTCCGGAAGCTGCAGGTGGCCAACCGGGTCGAACTGGCGCGGTACGCCATCGAGCACGGCCTTGACCAGGAGTGATGGTACGGAGGGCAGGAGCGAAGCGACCGGGGAATTATGTTCGCGTAGTACTACTCAAGACCAGCGCGATTCACGGTGCCACGATGACGCCATGACCGAACCCGATCAGGCCGTCATCTCCAGGCTCTCGGCGGATTTCGCGACGATGGCGAGCTACTTGGCGCGCGCCTCGACCGACCTTCGCGAACTGCAGCGGATCGTGGCCGAGCGGGCACCACAGCCCACTGCCGCGGCGCCTGCGCCGTATTACTACCCGCAATACCAGCCTCAGTACCCGCAGTACCCCGCGCAGCCTGCGGCCTGCCGCCCGCCCGCCGCTCCGGTCCCAGCTGCACCGGCCCCGACTGTGCCAGCTCAACCCACGCCGCACTCAGACGGCTGGATCGGCAAGGTGCTCGCGGTGGCGGGTGTCGCCGTCACGCTCGTCGGCGTGGTCCTTCTCCTGGTCCTGGCTGCCCAGGCGGGAATCCTGCGTCCCGAGTTTCGCGTAACGGCGGGAGCGGTTCTGGCCGGTGCGCTGGTCGGTGCCGGATGGTGTCTCGACACCAGGCCGGGCGGCCGCGTCGGGGCGATCGCGCTCGCCGCCGCCGGTATCGCCGCCGCCTACATGGACGTCATCGCCGTCACCACCATCTACGGCTGGGTGACGGCGCCGGTGGGTCTCGTGGTGGGAGCCGTCGTCGCGGGCGGTGGGTTGACGCTAGCCCGGCGCTGGGACTCCGAGCATCTGGGACTCTTGGTCCTGGTGCCACTGATCGGACTCGGGCCCGTGCTGACCGACGGCATCACCCTGCTCCTCGTCGGGTTCATGCTCGCGTTGTCCGCCGCGACCCTGCCGGTGCAACTCGGCAAGGACTGGACCGGTCTGCACGCTGCCCGCATGGCTGCGGCCACCTTCCCTCTGCTGAGCGCGCTCGCCGTGGCCCCGCGAGGCTCGGGCCATGCCGCTTGGATCGCCGGTGCCTGCGGCATCGCCGCGGCGCTTGCCATCGTCAGTGCCCTGATCCTGCTACCCCGCAGCAGGCGACCGGTCGCGAGCGCGCTGCTGGCGGCCGCAGGAACGCTGCCCGTGCTTGCGGTGTCGGCAGTCGCAGGCCGGGTGACGTCCGCATTGTCTGCGGGCGTTCTTGCCGCGGTTCTGCTGGCGATCGTGCTGGTGGGTGATCGGGTGCCAAACGTGACGGGTGCCGTGCGTCAGATCTGGTCAGCACTTTCCGCAGTCGCGGCGCTCATCGCGGTGGCAGTAGCGTTCGACGGCCCGGTGGCCGCG
>JAOPVF010000289.1 GCA_025963195.1 Mycobacterium sp.
TGACGATCCTGCTGTTCAACAACCGCATCTACGGGCTCACCAAGGGGCAGTACTCGCCGACCTCCGAGGTCGGCAAGGTGACCAAGTCGACCCCGATGGGTTCGCTGGACTACCCGTTCAACCCGGTGTCGCTGGCGTTGGGCGCCGAGGCCTCCTTCGTCGGCCGGGCGCTCGACTCGGACCGCAAGGGGCTCACCGAGGTGCTGCGTGCCGCGGCCTCCCATCGGGGTGCGGCTCTGGTCGAGATCCTGCAGGACTGCCCGATCTTCAACGACGGCTCGTTCGACGCCCTCCGCAAGGAAGGTGCCGAGGAGCGGCTGATCAACGTGGCCCACGGTCAGCCGATCACGTTCGGCGCCAACGGTGAGTACTGCGTGGTGAAGTCCGGCTACGGCCTCGAGGTCGCCAAGACGGCGGACACCGCGGCCGACGACATCGTCGTCCACAACGCTCACGTCGACGATCCGGCCTACGCTTTCGCGCTGTCGCGCATCTCGGAGCAGAACCTCGAGCACACCGTGATGGGCATCTTCCGTCAGGTGATCCGTCCGACGTACGACGAGATGGCGCGCGATCAGGTCACCTCTGCGAGGGATTCCAAGCCCCATGACACGGCGGCTCTGCAATCCTTGCTCCGTGGAAAAGACACCTGGACAGTCGAATAAGACGACGCTCGACGTGACGACCCCGTTGGCCGCGGTCATCCTGGCCGGCGGGGCATCGCGGCGGATGGGCCGCGACAAGGCGACCCTGAGCTTCTCCGGACCCGCGGGTGAGACGACGTTCGTCGAGCGTGCCGTGGCGATTCTCGGCGAGCGCTGCTCCCCGGTCTTCGTGGTGGCCGCACCTGGTCAGCCCCTGCCCCCTGGCCTCAGTGCCGAGGTGTTGCGCGACGAGGTCCGAGGCGTCGGCCCGCTGTTGGCGACTGCGCGTGGTCTCCGCGCGGCGGCGGCCGCCGGTCTGGATCTCGCGTTCGTGTGTGCGGTCGACATGCCCTACCTGACCGTCGACCTGATCGACGAACTCGTTGGTCCTGCGGTGCGGCTCGGTGCGGACGTGGTGCTCCCGTGGGACGGCCGCGACCACTACCTTGCGGGGGTGTACCGGACGGCGCTGGCCGAGCGCGCCGACGCCTTGGTGGCAGTGGGGGAGCGCAGCATGCGTGCACTGGTGGACGTCGTCGACACCCAGCGCGTGGTGATGCCCGAACAGCGGGCCCTGACCAACGTCAACACCGCCGCAGACTTGGTCTGAATTCCTTCAGCAAATTCCGAATTCGGACGCCAATCCGGCCAATTGCATCATGCGATGATCTAACTAAATTCGAATGTGACCGGTGTGGTCTGTAATTGGCGCGGTAATTCCGCATCGTTCGTTCGGCGTGCGGCGTCGAGCCGCGTAGCGCTGGTGCTCGAATCTGCTATGGCGCAATGGATCTCGGTGTCGCCAGGAACGGTTGTCAATTCAGGAATTTGACGGGGTAACGCGTTTTCGCGGGCGTATCGACCGAGGCCATTGCGGTCGAGGCCCAGCTGGCGGTGCCCTCGGCGTCGTGGCCGCGCTCGTTACCCTCGTTTGGCGTCGAGGGGCCACGTCGGTTCAAGCGCTGAACGCGAAAGATAGTGTGCTACAGCAGATTTGGTGGCTCGTCGCAGCCGGTGGTCGGCACCGCCGCCGTCGACGCTGAATCGGGTGCGTCGGCGAAATAATCTGCGATGCAGCGAAATTCGCATCCCTGCTCAACGCGGGAGGCCCGGAAGGCGGCAGCGAATCAAGTGCACGTCCCAGCGGATCGGCACTGGTGCAACGTCTTTTGACGCCTCGTGGTGGCCATTGTTGCTGGTGTGACGGAGCCAGCTGTGCGCGGGCTCACAAATTCCTAGTGATCTGCCTCACCAAAACACGCCGAACGGGATGCTTTCCGATTCCCGCCAAAGGTGCTTCTTACCTGCAGCGACGCTTGTTCGACCACACCGTGATCTGTTTGTGATATACCCGCGGCACGCCCCAGCCCAAACATGACTTTGCGCGAAAAGATTTGTACGGTCCCTAAGTCTCCGAATGGAGCAAATAATTTCAAAACCAGAACCTGCGTGTGAGCGGGGCTGCAATAGGCCACTACGGCCGTTGCGGCGGCTGGGCGGAATGCCCGGCGAGGCGGATCTGCCCTCCCTGCTGTCGTGCCCGACCGAGACGGTGCGACCCATCCCTGCCGCCTGGAACCAGGCATCCCGTCCGCGTCATCGCGGGCGTCCTTTGGCGCGCGCGTGGCGAGAGGATCGAAGTTGAAGAACATCCGCAAGACGTTTGGGCTGGCCACCTTGGCCGGGGCGCTCGTCGTGGCTCCGATGGCGCTGGGCGCCGGCACCGCGAATGCGGACGGGGTGAACTGGGACGCCGTCGCAGCCTGCGAGTCCGGCGGCAACTGGCACACCGCCACCGGTAACGGCTACTACGGCGGTCTGCAGTTCACCATGGGTACCTGGCGCGCCAATGGCGGCTCGGGCTCGCCCCACCAGGCCAGCCGTGACGAGCAGATCCGGGTTGCCAACAACGTCCTGAAGACCCAGGGCATCCGTGCCTGGCCGGTCTGCGGCCGGCGGGGCTAGTAGTCCCCTGGTCAACCGCTTGAAGAGCGACGGAACGGTGCCCGGCGACACGCCCGGCACCGTTTCTCTCTTTTACCCCTTCTACCTCACAGTTCTCTGTTGTCCATCACGCCCCGGTAAAGAACTTCTACCTCTTCTGTAACGCGTGAGCCGAGTCACACGAATTACCGAGTGACCGCGTCAATAACGCAGAGCCTTTGAAGCGGTCCTCGTGTCAAACGGTCGGGGAAGGACCGCACAGATGAACGTTCGATTCGCATTTCGCAAGACAGTCGCCACCGCGTTGAAGCTGGTCCTGGTCAGCGGCGCATTCGCCGTCGCCGCGCTGATCATCTCCACCGCGATGTCCACGGGCACCGCCAAGGCCGACAGCATGAACTGGGACGCCGTCGCCAAGTGCGAATCGGGCGGTAACTGGGCCGCCAACACCGGGAACGGAGCCTACGGCGGACTGCAGTTCAAGCAGGCCACCTGGAGCGCCAACGGCGGGTTCGGCTCACCTGTTACCGCGTCGCGTGAGGAGCAGATCCGCGTCGCCGAGAACGTCCTGGCCAGCCAGGGACCCAAGGCGTGGCCCAAGTGCAGCGCCGTCGGCGGTACGCCCGCCCTCTGGACCACGTCGACCGCTCCGGCGCAGACCCCGGCCGCCACCGGCTGTGCGGCCATGCCGACCTCGGGACTGCTCGGCTTCATCAACCCGCGGCAGATGTGCTCCGCGCTGCTCAGCCCGCTGACCACCCTGGGCCAGGTGCGCTGATCTCATTGCCGCCTGGATCGACCAGCTGGTCGTCACCAGCGGCCGTGGCACCAGCAGTGACCAGCTCTTCGAATCCTGCCGTCACGCTCCACCGCCACCGGTTGGGCACCACCCGCTGGTCTCGGACACGCACGAACTTCCAGATCACCTCGGGCCGGCCGCCCGCGCCGTACAGCCACCGCATCGTCCCGTCCGACCCAGGGCCGATCTCCGCCCCGAGCAGCGGCGCCCACCAGGCCGCCAGTTCCTCGGGACGGTCGCTGTCGGTGCAGACCGCGAACGCCTGAGCCGGTGGCTCGACTGCAGGGCGGTACGGATCGATGAATGCACAGAGCTCGTTGCCCTCGACGTCGGCCAGCGTGGCTTGCTGCTCCGACGGGTATTCGGCCAGCACCCGGGCGCCTAGTTCCAACAGGGGCGCTACGTCGCGGACGTAGAGGTCGAGGTGCACGCGGTTCTTCACCGCCTTGGGCCGCCGCTGCGGCCGGATGATCAGGTGTCGACGGCAGGACGCCTCCCCGAGTGCGGCCTCCCAGAACCGCGTCACCGCGGCCGGGTCCTCGGCCTCGACCAGCAGCGGCCCGAGCTGGACGGTCATTGGTCGTCCGCCGGGAGTGTGAACGCCGATCGGGATGCCACCGATGCCAGGTGCCGGGTCAGCAGCGCCTCCGGCATCAGTGCAGAGGCCCGCATCATGGCGGCGCCGATGAATGCGGGCCGCACGTTCACGACGTCGCCGATCAGCCTGGATTCGCGGACCAGGGGGTTCACCCGTGGCTGGCGTACGGCGGCGAATCGGGCGAACGCGGTGGGGAGGGCGTCGGTGTGCTCGACGCAGTGCGCCAGGATCACCGCGTCCTCGAGTCCCTGGCAGCCGCCCTGGCCCAGATGCGGGCGCATCGGATGGGCGGCGTCACCGACGAGGACGATGGAACCGCGTGCCCACTGCCGAGCCTCGGCCCGGTCGTAGAGGTCGTTGCGCAGCACGGCGTCCGGATCGGTGCTCGCCAACAACGCCGGAATCGGGTCGGCCCATTCGCCGTACTTCGACCGTAGGTAGGCGAGTTCGCCGCCGGGAGCGGACCCACCCTCGGGACCGCGCTCGGTGGCGAACCAGTAGGTGTGCTCGCCTCCGAGTGGGACGTGGCCGAATTCCGTTCCGGTGCCCATGGTTTCACCGGCCAGCTCGGGATCGAGCGAGAAGTCGGCGACACCACGCCACGCCGTGTAGCCCGCATAGCGGCGGGGCAGTGCGCCGTTGAGGTGCCGGGCCACCACCGACCCGACGCCGTCCGCGCCGACCGCGCCGTCCGCCTCGCGAGTCGTGCCGTCGGCCAACGTGAGCCGGACCCCATCGGTGGTGGCGACGAGTTCGGTTGCCGCACGCCCGGACTCGATGGTTCCCGTCGTCAGTGCATCGGCCAACAGGCCCATCAGCACCGTCCGCCGGACCACCACCAATGGCTCGCCGAGTGCGTGCACGATGCGCTCCGGCGACGGATGACGCAGCCACGACCCGTCCCGCCAGCGCATGGCCCCTGCGGACACCCGGCCACCCGCCGCGCGAACGGCGTCGCCGAGGCCGATCTCGTCGAGGGCGGCCAAGGCGTTGGGCCAGATGCTGATCCCCGCGCCCGAGGTGGTGTCGGTCCGTTCCTCGACGATGTCGACCCGGTGGCCGTGCCGTTGCAGGGCCACCGCCGTCGCCAGGCCTGCGATGCCGGCGCCGACCACCACGATGTGTTTGGTCACCGATGAAAACTAGCGCGGCGACCGGGCTGTTACGGCAGGTGGATCAGAGATCGAATACCAGCAGGGTGCTGGTGGCCGTCGCGATCACCGTGCCGTCGGGATCGGTCACGACACCCTCGGTGAAGCCGACCCGGGACCCGGACTTGACCACCGTGCCCGTCGCGGTGAGCAGCCCGCTGCTCAGGCGGACCGCCTTGAGATAGTTCACCTTGATCTCGATCGAGGTGTAGCCCTTGCCTTGCGGCAGCGTGCTGTGCAGCGCGCACCCGGCCACCGAGTCGAGCAGTGTGCAGACCAGGCCGCCGTGGATGACGCCGATCGGGTTGTAGGCCGACTCGTCGGGCCGGCACGTGAAGACCACCTTGCCCGGGTCGGCGGACACCAGTTCGAACTCCATCAATCCGGAGATCGGCGGCGGCGGCAGGACTCCGTCGGCCATCGCGCGCAGGTAGTCGATGCCCGGCATCGCGAGGCCCCTCGCGGTGGTGGGCGCGGGGTCGTGCCACGACACCACCTTCGAGCGCAGCTCGCCCCAGGTGTCCTCGGGCGTCTCGGTCAGTTCTGTGTACGTCGATCGGCTCGCCGATGTCGTCACGTTGTCCTTCCTTCATGGAGGCGGTCGGAGATGGCCGAGTACCGGCGCAGCCGGCGCGGATCGAGGGGGTCGACGGCGTGTTCCTTGCCCCACTCCAGGAGCGCGTCGAGAACGGGGATGAGCGCGCGACCGGAGTCGGTGAGCTGGTAGTCGTCGCGTTGAGGCGCGCTCTGATACGGCACCTTCGTGATGACGCCCGCGGTGGTCAACGTCTTGAGCCTTGCCGCGATGCGGTCGCGGGGTGCGCCGGTGCCGCGGACGATGTCGCTGAATCGGGTGGCGCCCAGCGCGATCTCGCGCACGACCAGCAGCGCCCAGCGCTCGCCGACGACCTCCATGGCTGCGGCGATCGGGCATGGTCGACCGGGGAGATCGGCCAACGGCACTGCGGACATGCTGCTAGCCTGCCAGGAGTGAGTTTGAAAATCAAACCAAAGGCTGCGCGATCGCTGGCCGTCATCGCCGCAGGCACGGCGCTCGTCCTGCTCACCTATGTGACGCCGATGGCGACCCTGCCTGGCACAGCCGCGGATCTCGGGGCCGACGCCGCGGCGCGCGCGTGGTTGCTCAGCGCCATGCCGGTGGGGCTTGCCGCGGGCCTGCTGGCGGCGGGGGTACTGGGTGACAACTTCGGCAGGCGGCGGGTGTACGTCGCGGGCCTCGCGCTGCTCGCGGCCGGTGCCTTCGGCTGCGCGGCGGCGAAGGATCCGGTGGTGTTCGTGGCCGCGCGCATCCTTGAGGGTCTCGGCGGCGCGGCGATATTGGCCTGTGGTCTGGCGGTTCTGGCCGACGACTTCCGGGAACCGCGACGCAGGGGACACGCCACCGCGGTCTGGGGAGCCAGTGTTGGCGTTGGGATTTCGCTCGGCGTCGTGTTGTCGGCAGGACTTGGTACGCCGCTGTGGCGAGAGTCCTACCTGGCCGTCGGCGCGATGGCATTGATTCTATTGTGGCCCAGTGTGTCCCGCATTGACGAGTCGCGCGCCGCGAGCCGCCGCAGACTCGACGTAGGGGGACTGGTGCTGTTCGCCACCGCCATGGCCCTGATGATCTGCGGGTTGACGCGGGGCAGGGACGGCATCGACGTGGTCACCTCGGTACTCGCGCTGGCCGCCGTGCTGGCGCTGGCCGGCTTCGTCGTCGTCGAGCGGCGCACACGCGATCCGTTGGTCGAACCCGAACTGTTGCGGCACCGCGGGTTTCGCGCCGCTGCGATCGGCTCCATGACCGTCGGCGCAGGCATCACCGCCACGGCGTCGTTCCTGCCGACATTGGTTCAGGTCGGGCTGGGAGACGGATTGTGGACGGTCGCCGTTCTGGTCATCGCCTGGTCGGGTACCAGCGTGGCGACGTCGGTGCTCCTGACCCGGATTCGACGGTCGCCGGCGGGGCCCCTATCCATTGCGCTCCTGTTGATCGTGATCGCCTTCGGCCAACTCCTTGGCTACGGGTTGGGCGCCGGATCAAGCCCGTGGCGGCTGGTGCCGTCGATGGTGATCGCGGGCGTGGCGACCGGACTGCTCAATGCGTTGCTCGGCCGTGAGGCGGTGGCCAGTGTCGGGCCCGACCGCGCGGCGATGGGCAGCGGCGCCAACAACACCGCGCGCTATCTCGGCGCAGCGATCGGCATCACGTTGTTCGTCGTGATCGCCACCCACGTCGGCGACGATCTCATCGACGGCTGGAATGCCGCGGTGCTGGTGTCTGCTGCGCTGACGGTCGTGGGCGCCTGCGCCGTCGCGCTTGCGGGGAAACCCGCTCGAACCAAAGCACTCACTCGTGCTACCAACGGGGCGTGACCCCGACACCGTTTCACGATCTCGACGACTTCCTCGCCCTGCCCCGGGTGTCCGGCCTGGTGGTGTCACCCGACGGATCCCGCGTCGTGACGACGATCGCCGAGCTCAACGACAAGCGAACGGAGTTCATCAGCGCCGTCTGGGAACTCGATCCCACAGGCGAGCGGCCGGCCCGGCGATTGACCCAGGGCGCCAAGGGCGAGTCGGCGCCAGTGTTCACCGCAGGCAACGACCTGCTGTTCGTCGCGGCACGCGCCACCGATGAGGACGACAAGCCACCCGCGTCGCTGTGGCGACTTCCTGCCGCGGGCGGGGAGGCCATCCGAGTCCTCGACCTGCCGGGCGGCGTCGACGCGGTGTACGCCGCCCGAGAAGCCGACGTCACGCTCGTCGGCACCACCATGCTGCCGTCGGCCACCGACATCGACGACGACAAGCGGCTGCGGGCGTTGCGCAAGGACGGCAAGGTCACCGCGGTGCTGCACACCGGCTACCCGGTGCGAGAGTGGGACCACGACATCGGCCCTGCGCAGCCGCATCTTCTGGATGTCTCCGGGAATCGTGACCTGACCCCTCGCCCCGGCCAGGCCATGCGGGAGGTGGACCTCGACGTCAGCAGGGATGGCCGATTCGTCGTAACCTCCTGGCACGCACCAGGCCGGGGGTCGTCCATTCGCAGCAGCCTGGTGCGCATCGACGTCGCCACCGGCGAACGTACCGTCATCTCCGAAGACGCCGACGCCGACCTGGAGTTCCCGGCGATCTCTCCCGACGGCACCACCGTCGCGTTCATGCGCGAGACGATCGCCACGCCGCACCAGGCGCCGCGAATCACACTGTGCGTCATGCGGTTCGGCGAACCGTTCGTCGAGATCGGCGCCGCGTGGGACCGCTGGCCCACGTCGGTGACGTGGTCCCACGACGGCACGGTCCTGGTGGTCACGGCCGACGAGGCGGGGCGGGGGCCGGTGTTCACCATCGACCCGAGCACCTCCGAGGTCGTCCGGCGCACCGACGACGACTTCTCCTACTCCGACGTCTGCGCCGCGCCGGGCGGCGTCATCTATGCGCTGCGCAGTAGCTATGCGACGCCTCAACATCCGGTCCGCATCGATCCCGACGGAACCGCGACGGCGTTGCGCTGCGTCGAGTTGCCCAGCCTGCCCGGCGAACTGACGGAGCTGACGGCCGCCGCGCCCGACGGTACCGTGATCCGGTCGTGGTTGACGCTGCCCGACGGGGACGATCCGGCGCCGCTGGTGTTGTGGGTCCACGGCGGCCCGCTGGGCAGCTGGAACGCCTGGCACTGGCGTTGGAACCCGTGGCTGCTCACCGCCATGGGATACGCCGTGCTGCTGCCCGACCCTGCGTTGTCGACGGGCTATGGCCAGGACTTCATCCAACGCGGCTGGGGCGCATGGGGATTCGCTCCGTACACGGATCTGATGGCTGCTACCGACGCCGCTTGCGCACATCCCAGGGTGGACGAAACCCGTACCGCAGCGATGGGTGGCTCGTTCGGCGGTTACATGGCCAACTGGATCGCGGGACACACCGACCGGTTCGATGCCATCGTCACGCACGCCAGCCTGTGGGCGCTCGACCAGTTCGGGCCAACCACCGACGGTGCGTACTGGTGGGCCCGCGAGATGACCACGGAGATGACCGAGCAGAACACGCCGCACCGGCACGTCGGCACCATCAACACGCCAATGCTGGTGATCCACGGGGACAAGGACTACCGCGTGCCGATCGGTGAGGGCCTGCGGCTGTGGTACGAGCTGCTCACCGACTCCGCATTGCCCGCCGCGGACGACGGGACCAGCCCGCACGAATTCCTGTACTTCCCGACCGAGGGGCACTGGGTGCTGGCGCCGCAGCACGCAAAGGTTTGGTACCAAGTGGTCACGGCGTTCCTCGGCAGGCACGTCCTCGGCGAGGAGTCGAAGCTCCCTGAGATCCTCGGCTGAGCCGAATTGGGATCATCACGCGGGGTCGACCCACCGGTAGGTTGGGTTCATGACCGCAGCGCAGCGTGAACTCGACATCGTCCTCTACGGTGCTACCGGCTTCGTCGGAAAACTGACGGCCTCCTACCTCGCCAAGGCAGGCGGCACGGCCCGGATCGGGCTCGCCGGCCGCTCCGCCGAACGCCTCCTTACAGTTCGCGAATCGCTCGGCGATGCGGCCAAGGAGTGGCCGTTGATCACCGCAGACGCGTCGTCGCCGTCGTCGCTGAACGACATGGCCGCCAGGACCCGCGTCGTGGTCACCACCGTCGGTCCCTACACCAAGTACGGGTTGCCGCTGGTCGCCGCGTGCGCGGCCGCAGGTACCGACTACGCCGACCTCACCGGCGAGACGATGTTCGTCCGCGAAAGCATCGACACCTACCACAAGCAGGCCGTCGACACCGGCGCCCGCATCGTGCACGCATGCGGATTCGATTCCATCCCATCGGATCTCACCGTGTACGCGCTGTTCGAGCAGGCCCGCAAGGACGGCACGGGCGAACTCGGCGAGACCAACTTCGTGTTGCGTGCCATGGCAGGTGGAGTGTCCGGGGGCACCATCGCCTCGATGATGGAGGTGATGGCGACCGCGTCATCCGACCCTGAGGCGCGGCGGGCGATGAACGACCCGTACACGCTGACCACCGACCGTGCGACCGAACCCGACTTCGGGCACCAGTCCGACACGCCGTGGCGGCGCGGTCGGGAAATCG